>NZ_BADI01000953.1:0-45824 GCF_000333555.1 Herbaspirillum sp. B65
TAAGACAGGCTGAGCGATGAGCAGGCTATGAAGCTGTGGGATGACGTATTGAATAGCTTCAGATTGCGTCCCACTTCTGATCCCGAAAAAACCAGCCAGCTCAATCCAGCCCCCTCGCCTGTGTCACCGCCCATGTGACGCCGCAAGGCGCGCGCGGTGCGCTGGTCGGAACCCGGTGCGCGCCCCAGGCCGAGGTCGATGCGGCCCGGATAGAGCGACTCCAGGGTGCCGAACTGTTCGGCAATGACCAGCGGCGAATGATTGGGCAGCATGATGCCGCCGGAACCGACGCGAATGCTGCGGGTATGGGCGGCGATGTGCGAGATCACCAGTGCGGTAGCCGCGCTGGCGATGCCGGGCATGTTGTGGTGCTCGGCCAGCCAGTAGCGTTTATAGCCCAGCGCCTCGGCGCGCTGCGCCAGTTCCTTGCTGTTCTGGAAGGCCTGGGCGGCGCTGCTGCCTTGGTTGATGGGAGACAGATCGAGGACGGAAAAGGGAATCATGCGTGCATCCTTGTTGACGCGGTGGCCGGGTAGCTTCCCCGGAAAAAGCCCATGCGGGTGGTGTCTGAACCGAAGGTTCAGTCCAGCTTGACCACCAGCTTGCCGAAGTTCTTGCCTTGCAGCAGGCCCATGAAGGCCTCTGGCGCCTGTTCCAAGCCCTGCACCACGTCTTCGCGGTAGTGCAGCTTGCCCTGCTTGAGCCAGGTGCCGACTTCCTGCTGGAACGCGGCATACAGGTCGGGACGGTTGACGTAGTAGTCGAAGATGATGAAGCCCTGTACGCGGATGCGTTGGGTCAGCACGCGGCGCAAGATCGCGCTGCTTTCGGTGGCCAGGCTACCGCCGTTGTAGTGGGCGATCAAGCCGCATACCGGCACCCGGGCGTGGATGTTCAACAGCGGGAAGACGGCATCCAGCACGGCGCCACCGACGTTTTCGAAATACACATCGATGCCGCGCGGGCAGGCAGCCTGCAATTGCTGGGCGAAGTCGGCGGCACGATGGTCGATGCAGGCGTCAAAGCCCAGTTCCTTGACCGCCGACTCGCACTTCTGCGCGCCACCGGCAATGCCCACCACGTGGCAACCGCGCTGCTTGGCGATCTGCCCCACCAGGGAGCCGACCGCGCCAGTGGCAGCGGCCACCACCACGGTCTCGCCAGCACGCGGCTGGCCGATGTCGATCAGGCCGGCGTAGGCAGTGTAGCCGGGCATTCCCAGCACGCCCAGGGCGTGGGAGGGATGGTCGAACCCGGCCGGCAACTTGTGGGCGCCAGTGCCATCGGAGACCGCGTATTCCTGCCAGCCGGTGTAGGCCATGACCAGGTCGCCTTCCTTGAAATCGGGATGGCGCGAGCTGAGCACTTGCGAGACCACGCCACCGATCATGACGTCACCGATGGCCACCGGCGGGGCATAGGAAGGGGCATCGCTCATGCGCCCGCGCATGTAGGGGTCCAGCGAGAGCCATTGGCCGCGCAAGAGCATCTGGCCTTCCTGCAGCGCCGGAATGGCGACTTGTTCCAGGCGGAAGTTGTCGGCGCTGGGGGCCGCAGTCGGGCGCGAGGCGAGGACGATGCGGCGGTTGTTCTGGGGAAGCTGGGTCATGGGAAATCCTTTCTGTGTTCAGTTCATCGATGCGACGCAATCGGGGGCGGCACCAGCACGCGCCGGGTCACCAGCATGGCCGCTTCCATCGGTGCGCGGTCGCGACTCAAGCGCGCCAGCAGGCTGGCGCCCAGCCATTGCTGGTAGAGCATGGTGGCCGTGGCCAGCGGATGCAGTACGGTGTGCAGCGAGCCTTCGGCAATGCCCTCTTCGATGCACACGGCGATGCGCTCGATGAAGCGCTGCGTGCCTTCATGCAAGGCCTGGCGCATATCCTCGGAGAGATCGGCCACCTCGGCCGAGAGCTTGACCACCAGGCAGCGCTGCTCGACGTGCTGGCAGCACTGGCTTTCCAGCCAATTGCCCCAGTAGGTCAGCAGGCGCTCGCGGGCGTTGCCGCCATGGCGGGCCTCCAGAACCTCGGCTAGCCGGTCCAGGTAGCCGGCCACATAATGCTCGATCAGTTCGCGGCCGTATTGTTCCTTGGAACCGAAGTAATGGTAGAAGGAACCTTTGGGGATGTCGGCTGCGGCCAGGATCTCGGACAGGCCGACCCCGGAAAAACCTTTTTGCGCAATGATGGCGCGGCCGGCCTGGAGGATGTTGCGCTTGTTTTCGCCATAGTGTTCTCGCATGGCGACCATTCTAACGAAAAATTAGACCGGTCGTCTAAGACCGGTCTTTTAGGGTGAATCAGGCCCGTGGTTTGGCCAGCGCCGGGAACAAGGGAAAGACCAGCACGGCCACCAGCGCCGTGCCCAGCCACACGGCCGGCCAGCCCTGCCAGTGCAGCAGCAGCGGCACGGCCTGGGCGGTGAGGAAGAACACCAGGAACACGCAGCTATTGCCCAGCCCCAAGGCGGTGCCGACCTGGGAGGGGCCGGCCACCACGGCCAGTTCGGTATAGGCCACGCCATGCCAGGCCGACACCACCACGCCGGCGCTCACCAGTAGCAGTGACAGCCAGGGCAAGGCAGCGTGCAGGCTCGGGTGGGACAGCACGCCCAGCGCGGCGAACAGGATGGCGCTGGCCAGTGCGCAACCGCGCAGGTAATCGCGACGCTGGCCGCGCCGGTCGGTCCAGCGCCCGCTGGCAATGCGCGTGATCGCCGCGCCGATCTGGACCAGGGTCAACAGCACGCTGATGAGCAGCAAACCGGCCTGCCCGACCTCATGCAGGAAGATGCCGCCGAAGCTGATCAAGGCCACCTGCGGTGCGCAAAGCAAACCGATGCCCAGCGCCAGGCGCCACACCATTGCATTGCGCAAGGCCGGGGTGGTGCTGGTGGCGGCGAGTCGGGCGTGCAGCTGCAGCGGCGGTTCGCGCAGCCACCACAGCACCAGGCCCACGCTGGCCAGGCACCACGACATGAGCACGCCGAACACCGCAGCGAAGCCGGCCTGCGCCGCCAGCGAGGGCAGCAGCAAGGCGCCGATGCCGCCCCCCAGCGGCACGGCGGTCTGGCGGATGCTCATGGCCAGGCCGCGCTCGCCATCGGCGAACCAGCCCATGATGGCGCGCCCGCTGGCACCGTTGACGCTGCCGCCCAGCAAACCGGCCAGCATCAGTCCGCCACACAGCCACAGGTAGGCCGCATCCGCACCCAGCCCCGGGCGCGCCAGCAGCATCAGCAAGCCCAGTGCCACACTGGTGCCGAGCAGGCCCACCAGCAGCACCTTGCGGTCGCCCAGGCGGTCGGTGAGCAGGCCCCAGGGCAGCTCACCCAGCGCCACGCCCAGGCTCAACAGGCCCAGCGCCAGGCCCAGTTGCGCATTGCTCAAGTGGTAGTCGCTGCGCAAGACCAGCGAGGTCACGGGAATGCCCGAAAACACCGCCGAGAAGCTGGCATTGGCGGCCACACCCGCGGCCAGGACTTTCCAGCGATGCGCGCTGGCGGGCAGGGATGAGGATGGCGTTGAGACCAGTGGTGCAGAGGCTGTGGCGACGGGTTCCATGGCGGGCTCCGGTGAGGATCAGGCCCTGCAGTGTGGCGTGCAAGTCGATGGCTTGAATGTCATAATTCCGGCATTTCCAGCCATTTGACGTTTTCTGCACCATGCCCGCGCGCGATACTGCTTTTCTCATCTTTGCCGATTGCAGCATGTTGGATTTCACCGGTCCGCTATCGGCCTTCGATGCAGCCAACCGGGTCTCCGGTCAGGCGCTGTATCGGCTGACGCTGTATTCCGAAGCCGGCGGCATGATCCGCAGTTCGGCCGGCGCACTGATCCAGACCGAGCGCATCGGCCGTGCCAGCTTCGATACGCTGGTGGTAGCCGGTGGTGGTGCGCCGCGCGAGGGGCTGGTGTCACCAGCGCTGCGGCGGTACATCGTGCGGGCGGCGACGCGTTCGCGGCGCATCGCCGGGGTCTGCACCGGGGCCTTCGTCCTGGCGGCCGCGGGGGTGCTCGATGGCCGGCACGCGACCACCCACTGGCGCATGGCGGCCAAGCTGCAACAGATGCATCCGCAGGTGAAGGTCGATAGCGATCGCATCTATTCACGCGATGGCAAGGTCTGGACCTCGGCCGGCATTTCTGCCGGCATCGACCTGGCCCTGGCGCTCATCGAAGAGGATCACGGGGTAGAACTGGCGCGCAGCGTGGCGCGCGAGCTGGTGGTGTATCACCGCCGTCCGGGCGGGCAGTCGCAGTTCTCGGCCTTGCAGGAGATGGATGGCGGTTCCGAGCGCATCCGCCGCGCGCTGGGCTTTGCGCGCGAACACTTGCAGCATGAGTTGACGGTGGACCTGCTGGCCGAAGTGGCCTGCCTCAGCCGCCGCCAGTTCGACCGCGCCTTTGCCGCCGAGACCGGCCAGACCCCGGCGCGCGCCATCGAGCAGATGCGGGCCGAAGCGGCGCGGCTGCGGATCGAACAATCGCAGGACAGCCTGGAGAGCATCGCCCGCGCCACCGGCTTTGGCGACGCCGACCGGATGCGGCGCGCCTGCCTGCGCCTGTTCGGTCAGCCGCCGCAGGCCATGCGCCGACTGGCACGGCTGGATGAAACGTAAAACTGAAAACGTAAAACTGAAACGTAGAACGCCTCAGCGCGCCGTGAGCCGCAGGCGCGTGATTTCAGACGGCGCCAGCAGGCGCTTGGGTGGGCCCCAGTAGCCGGTGCCGCGACTGACGTAGATCCACAGCCCTTGCAAACGCTTCAAGCCCGCCACATAGGGCTGTTGCAGCGGCACGAAGAAATTCCAGGGGAAGAACTGGCCACCATGGGTGTGGCCCGACAATTGCAGGTCGAAGCCGGCCTCCACTGCCGCGGTCGCAGTGCGCGGCTGGTGCGCCAGCAGGATGCGGGGATGACCCGCTGGGGCCGCGGCGATGGCTGCCTTGGGATCGCTGCGATGGGCTTCATCGAAATGATGGGCGGTGTAGTCGGTCACGCCGGCCAGCACCAGGCCGGCCCCTTCATGGTCCAGCACCACGTGTTCATTCATCAGCACGGTCACGCCCAGGCGGCGCACTTCGGCTATCCATTCATGGGCATTGGAGTAGTACTCGTGGTTGCCGGTGACGAAGTAGCTGCCATGGCGGGCGCGCAATTGCGCCAGCGGCGCGGTATGCGGCGCGAGCTGGCGCACGCTGCCATCGACCAGGTCACCGGTGATGGCCACCACGTCCGGTTGCAGCGCATTGACCTTGTCGACGATGGCTTGCAGATAGGGCGCCTTGATGGTGGGGCCGACATGGATGTCGCTGATCTGGACGATGGTAAATCCTTCCAGCGCGCTGGGCAGCCCGGCGATGGGTACGCTGACCTCGACCACGGCGGCGGTGCGGCGAGCGTTGAGATAGCCGATGACGGTGGCCGCTGCGGTCAGCGCCAGCACCAGCCAGGCGGTCAGTTCCACCATCTCATGCCGCTCGATGGGCGACAGCGGCAACCAGGGCAACAGGGCCAGGGCGAGGCTGCGCAAGAGGGTCAGCAGCAGCGCCGAGGAAAACGCGCCCATGGCCAACATGCCGGCCCAGGCCAGGCGATCCGACCAGGGTTCGGGCAGGCCGCGCCGCTTCAGGTAGGGAATGGCCAGCGCCACCGGCATCAACAGGACCGACAGGACCAGCACGGTCACGCCCAGGCCGATCCAGAGCGCATCGCTGCTCAGTGCCGGCAGCAGTTGCCAGCCGATCCAGGCGTGCAGCGCGGCCAGCAGGCCCAGGACGAGGAAGACGGAAACGTAGCTACGTCGCATGGAATGCCTTTGCAAGAGGAAGGTGGGACAGCGCCACACAGGCTGCCGGAGCTTGCCAGAAGGCAAGCAGATGGAGGCTGGGGAAATGCTTTTCAAGCAATGTCTGCGAAAAACATCATAAATTCTCGGCAAAATAGCCCAACATTCAGTTAGTCAAGCCCTTCGCATAAAGAAAAAGTCGGCATCGGGTATGCAAGAAGACGTGCAGAGGAGGATAATATTGCCTTCATCCCCCCGTTTTTAATTTGCGCGACCTTGGCGGCACCCGCTGCATCGATGGCAAGAGCATCGACCAAAGGCCGCGCCTGCATCATTGGAAGAGTTATTTTGAGTTCAAGCAAAACCAAACGTTGGCATGGCAACGTCGAGGCGATCAAGGCCGAATTCCTCAACGGCGTGATCACCCAGATGACCTCCTACGGCGACCGCGTCCATTTCAGCATGTTCGGTTCGGTGCAAAAACCGCACTATGAAGTCATCAACAGCTTCGACAAGAAGATGGCCTTCGACGGCAACCATCACCTGCACCGCGCCGAGGAAACCGAGTTCGGTCCCGGCAACGTAACGCCCATCTTCACGCTCGACCAGATCAAGCGCATCGTCGCCACCGGTGGCAGCGGCACCCGCAGCACGCCGCGCTCGGCACGCGCCGCCTCGGCCCGCAGCGCCGGCGGCACGGCCCGCCCGACTACCGCCGCGGCCCGCGCGCGCGAAGCGGTCGATGGCGAGAAGTACGCCTACTTCAAGGCCAACCGCCACATGCTGCCCGATGAAATCAACCAGCATTCCGATGAGATCAGCAAGCTCATGCTCAATGGCATGTCGGCCGAACAGGCCTTTGGCGAAGTCATTTCCAAGTACTTCGACTAAGCTGGCTGGCACCACGCTGGCATCGGCGTGGTCCCAATGAAAATGGCCGGAGCTGCACTGCTCCGGCCATTTTTTTATGGGGGTGATCGACGCCGATCTTCCGTAGGTCAATAGTATTCCGGCACGATCATGGAATCCGGCACCGGGTGGCGCTCGTAATCCTCATGGCGCTCGCGCTCGGGCAAGATCACCGGCGGGTGCGGCACTTCGGCATAGGGCATCTGTTGCAGCAGGTGCTGGATGCAGTTCAGGCGTGCCTTCTTCTTGTCCACCGCCTGCACCACCCACCACGGCGCTTCGGGGATGTGGGTGCGTTCCAGCATCACTTCCTTGGCCTTGGTGTATTCCTCCCAGCGGCGGCGCGATTCCAGGTCCATGGGGCTCAACTTCCACTGCTTGAGCGGATCATGGATGCGCGAGAGGAAGCGCAGGTGCTGCTCTTCATCGGTGATGGAGAACCAGTACTTGATGACCTGGATGCCGGCACGCGTCAACATGCGTTCGAACTCGGGCACAGAGCGGAAAAACTCTTCATATTGCTCATCGGTGCAAAAGCCCATCACCCGCTCCACACCGGCCCGGTTGTACCAGCTTCGGTCAAATAGCACGATTTCACCGGCAGCCGGCAGGTGCGAGACGTAACGCTGGAAATACCACTGCGTGCGTTCGCGGTCGTTGGGGGCCGGCAGCGCTGCCACACGGGCTACGCGCGGGTTCAGGCGCTGGGTGATGCGCTTGATGACGCCACCCTTGCCAGCGGCATCGCGACCTTCGAAGACGATCACCACCTTGTGACCGGTCTGCACCACCCAGTCCTGCAGCTTGACCAGCTCCCCCTGCAGGCGGAACAGCTCGCGGAAATACAAGCGGCGGTATTCCTTTTCCTCGTTGCCATGGGCGCTGGAGAATTCACCGGTGACCGGGTCCACGGTGCGGTCTTCCAGCTCCAGTTCCATTTCTTCGTCGTAGCTGTCGGCCAGTTCGCGGTGGACGCGCTTGACCAGTTCTTCCTTATCCATTGTTTCCTCGTGTGCAAGATAAAGTGGCGAACGCGGCACTCCCCTTCGCCTGAAAAGTGCGTGACAACATACCTGCCCATTGTGACCAAGACGTGACAGGACGATAACACCCGGCGACAATCCCGGCAAACCCTGCCAATGCCCTTGCATCCTGCGCCAAAGAGCGGGAAATCACCATGATGCTGCGCAGAACCAGCACGGCCAAAATACGCTATAGTCCCGGAAACAGATTCGGCATAACAGCATGACACTTACAGAACTCAAATACATCGTGGCCGTGGCGCGCGAAAAGCACTTCGGCCATGCAGCAGAAGCTTGTTTCGTCGCCCAGCCCACGCTGTCGGTGGCCATCAAGAAACTGGAAGATGAGCTGGGCGTGGTCATCTTCGAACGCGGCGGCACCGAGGTCTCGGTCACGCCGCTGGGCGCGCAGATCGTGGCCCAGGCCGAGCGCGTGCTGGAACAGACTGCGGCCATCAAGGAGATCGCCAACCAGAACAAGGATCCGCTGTCGGGCCCCTTGCGCCTGGGCATCATCTATACCATCGGCCCTTACCTGCTGCCCTCGCTGGTCAAGACCATGATAGAGCGGGTGCCTCAGATGCCGCTGATCCTGCAGGAAAACTTCACTACCCGCCTGATCGAACTGCTGCGCCAGGGTGAGCTCGATGCCGCCATCATGGCCCTGCCCTTCCCCGAACATGGCTTGAACGTCTTGCCGCTGTATGACGAAGAATTCATGGTGGCCCTGCCGCGCCAGCATAAATGGGCCGACCGCAAGCAGATCGATGCCCGCGAACTGAAGAGCGAGACCATGCTGCTGCTGGGCAACGGCCACTGCTTCCGCGACCAGGTGCTGGAAGTCTGCCCGGAGATGTCGCGCTTTTCCACCAATGGCGATGGCATTGCCCGCACCTTCGAGGGCTCTTCGCTGGAGACCATCCGCCACATGGTGTCCTCGGGCATCGGCGTGACCGTGCTGCCGCGCGCCTCCATCCCCGATGCCGATACCCGCGACGGCATGGTGCGTTACGTCCCCTTCGTCGCCCCCGCGCCATCGCGCCGGGTGGTGATTGCCTGGCGCAAGAGCTTCACGCGCCAGGCCGCCATCGATGCCGTGCACCAGGCGGTGCTGGCGTGCAAGCTCAATGGCGTGGAAATGTTGACCAACGAAACCGTCACCACGGCTTGACGCCAACCAAGCCAGCCACAATAACAAACGGGCCTCGCAATGCGAGGCCCGTTGCATTTCCCATGCGCTTGCGCTGTTGCCTTCAGCCTATCCGGTGTGTGCTTTGCACATCGAACCAATGCACATCCGCCGCGCCGAAGGAGGCGCCAATACGCTGACCGGTGCTGACCGGTACATTGGCCGGACAGCGCAACACCAGCGACTGTCCACCGCAGCGCGCATGGACCAGCAATTCCGCGCCCAGCGCTTCGACCAGTTCCACCTCCAGCGCCAGTTGCGCCGCCGAGCCATCGAGGATGGGCAGCAGGTGTTCCGGTCGCACGCCCAGGATGCGCTCCTGACCGGCCGCAGCCGGCAGCGCCTGCGGCAGCCGGACGGTATCGGCCGCGCCGCCCTGGTCGACCTCAAAACTGGCGCCATCGGCCGACAGCTTGCCGCGCAGCAGGTTCATCGGCGGCGAACCGATGAAGCTGGCCACGAAGGTGGTAGCCGGGCGCGCATAGACTTCGGCGGGCGTGCCGATCTGTTCGGCCACGCCACGGTTCATGACGATCATGCGCTGACCCAGGGTCATGGCTTCGACCTGGTCGTGGGTCACGTACAGGCTGGTGGTGCGCAGATTGGCGTGCAGCTTCTGGATTTCCAGGCGCATCTGCACGCGCAGCTTGGCGTCCAGGTTGGAGAGCGGTTCGTCGAACAGGAACACCGCCGGTTTTCTGACGATGGCGCGGCCCATGGCCACGCGCTGGCGCTGACCGCCGGAGAGCTGGCGCGGGGTGCGTTCCAGCAAGGCGCCCAGTTCCAGGATGGCGGCGGCGCGCTGCACCCGTTCATCGATCTCGCTCTTGGACAGGCCCTGGATCTTCAAGCCATAGGCCATGTTCTGGTACACCGTCATGTGCGGATAGAGCGCATAGTTCTGGAACACCATGGCGATGTCGCGCTCCTTGGGTTCCAGATCATTGACCACGCGCTGGCCGATGACGATCTGACCGCTGCTGACTTCTTCCAGGCCCGCGACCATGCGCAGGAGAGTGGACTTGCCGCAACCCGAGGGGCCGACCATGACGATGAATTCGCCATCGGCGATCTCGGCATCGATGCCGTGGATCACATCGACCGCCTTGGCGCCGCCGCCATAGGTCTTGCGGACTTGCTTGAGATGGATAGCTGCCATGGCTGTAATTATTTAAATGATATAAATTATTTCTCGGAATCGACCAGGCCCTTGACGAACCATTTCTGCATCAGCACCACCACCAGTCCGGGCGGAAGCATGGCCAGGACCATGGCGGCCATCACCAGGTTCCATTCCACCGCCGAATCGCCGCCGGAGATCAAGGTCTTGATGCCAATGCCAATCGGATACATGCCGGGATCGGTGGCGGCGATGAGCGGCCACAGATACTGGTTCCAGCCATAGATGAACATGATCACGAACAGCGCAATCACATTGGTGCGCGAGAGCGGCCACAGCACATCCTTGAGGAAGCGCAGCGGGCCGGCGCCATCGATGCGCGCGGCCTCGGCCAGTTCATCGGGTACCGTCAGGAAGAACTGGCGGAACAGGAAAGTGGCGGTAGCCGAGGCGATCAGCGGCAGACTCAGACCGGCATAGCTATTGAGCAGCCCCAGGTCCGACACCACCTGGTAGGTCGGCGTGATGCGCACTTCCACCGGCAGCATCAGGGTGACGAAGATCATCCAGAAGAACAGGCCTCGTCCCGGAAAGCGGAAGTAGACGATGGCAAACGCCGAGAGCATGGAAATGGCGATCTTGCCGATGGCGATGATGAGCGCGGTGACCAGGCTCACCCACAGCATGTGCAGCACGGGCGGTGCGCTCACCTGGCCGGATGTGCCCTTGAAGAGGATGGCGCTGTAGTTGTTGAGCAGCTCGCCACCCGGCACCAGCGACAGCGGCGAGAGTGCCGACTGCTCGGCCGTCTGGGTGCTGGCCACGAAGGCCACGTAGAGCGGAAACACCACGATGAGTACCCCCAGTACCAGCACCACATGGCCGAGGAAGTCGAGGATGGGACGACGTTCTATCATGCGCGCACCTCTGGGTAGGCGAAATGGAGGGGAAAGAGAACAGGTGTCATGCGTATTGCACCTTCTTTCAACGTACTTGAATTGCACCACGGTGAGCAGGATCACCACCGCCATCAGCACCACCGATTGCGCCGCCGAACCACCCAGGTCGCCGCCGCGGAAGCCATCGACGAAGACCTTGTAGACCAGGATCTCGGTATCCTTGCCGGGACCACCGTGGGTGGTGGCATCGACGATGACGAAGGTATCGAAGAAGGCATAGACCACGTTGACCACGAAGAGGAAGAAGGTGGTCGGCGAGAGTAGCGGGAAGACGATGGTGAAGAAGCGCTTGACCGGCCCGGCGCCATCGATGGCCGCGGCTTCGATCAGGGACTTGGGAATCGATTGCAGCCCGGCCAGGAAGAACAGGAAGTTATAGCTGATCTGCTTCCAGATGGCGGCCACCACGATGAGGATCATGGCGTGGGTGCCATTGATCATGTAGTCCCAGGGCAGGCCCAGCCAGGCCAGCACATGCGAGAGGATGCCCAGCGAGGGACTCAACAGGAACATCCACAGCACCCCCACCACCACTGGTGAGACCGCATAGGGCCAGATCAGGAAGGTCTTGTAGAGCGCCGCACCGCGCCGCACGCGGTCGGCAAAGACCGCCAGCAGCAGCGACAACGCCAATCCGAAGAAGGCCACCAGCGCCGAGAAGACCGCCGTGGTGCGGAACGCTTCGAGATAGGTGGGATCAGCGAAGAGGGTCTTGAAATTGTCGAACCAGACGAATTCGGAATAGCCGCCGAAGGGATTTTCCAGCAGCATCGACTGCACCAGCGCCTGTACGGCGGGCCAGAAGAAGAACAGCAAGGTGATGATGATCTGCGGTGCCACCAGCAGATAGGGCAACCACTTCGAGGTGAAGCGCGCGCGTTTTTCCACGATCGTTCAGCCAGGGATCACCTGGCCGCAGAAGTTGAAGAAAGTCAGAAGTCAGAGCTCAGACATCTGAATACGGAAGCCAGCGCTGGGGTCCAGGATCATGGACCCCAGCGCCGCTACCGAAGCTGCTACCGGACAGACTTACTGGTTACCCTTGTTGGCGCGCTCGAAGCGGGCCAGCAGTTCATCGCCGCGCTTGACGGCCGAATCCAGGGCTTCCTTGGCGGTCTTCTTGCCGGTCCAGACGTTTTCCAGTTCCTCATCGAAGACGGTGCGGATCTGGACATAGTTGCCCAGGCGCAGGCCGCGCGACTTCTCGGTGGTCTTGACGATCATCTGCTTGACGGCCACGTCGGTACCGGGATTGCGGTCATAGAAACCAGACTGCCTGGTCAGCTCGTAGGCGGCCTTGGTGACCGGCAGGTAGCCGGTATCCTGGTGCCACTTGGCGGCCACTTCGGGCTTGGAGAGGTAGCTGAAGAACTTGGCCACGCCCTTGTATTCATCGGCCTTCTTGCCGTTCATCACCCACAGCGAAGCGCCGCCGATGACGGTGTTCTGCGGTGCGCCCGGCACGTCGCTGTAGTAAGGCAGCGGCGCCACGCCGAACTTGAACTTGGCGTTCTTGCGGATATCGGCATAGGCCGAGGAAGAACCGGTGATGATGGCGCACTCGCCGGCATTGAACTTGGCATTGGCCTCATCCTTGCGGCCGGCATAGGTGAAGTAGCCCTGCTTGGCCCAGTTGGCCAGGTTCTCGATGTGGCGCACGTGCAGCGGGCTATTCATCTTCAGGCGCGCATCCAGGCCGCCGAAGCCATTGTTCTTGGAAGCCAGCTCGACGTTATGCCAGGTTGAAAACGATTCCAAATGCACCCAGGATTGCCAGGTCGTGGTGTAGGCACAGGACGCGCCGCTGGCCTTGATCTTGGCAGCCATGCCGACGAATTCCTGCCAGGTCACGGGTGGCTTTTCCGGGTCCAGGCCCGCCTTGGCGAACATGTCCTTGTTGTAGAACATGATGGTGGTGGAGCTGTTGAAGGGGAAGGACATCATGCCCCTGGGGGTCGAGTAATAACCCGCGATGGCCGGCACGTAGGCGTTCTGGTCGAACTTCTCGCCGGCCTGGTGCATCACTTCATAGACCGGCTTGAACGCGCCCTTGGCGTAGATCATGGTGGCCGTGCCCACTTCGAACACCTGCAGGATGTCCGGCGCATTGCCGGCGCGGTAGGCGGCGATGGCGGCCGACATCGATTCGTCGTACTGGCCCTTGTAGATGGGCACCACCTTGTAGTCGCTCTGGCTCTTGTTGAAGTCATCGGCCAGGGCGTTGACGCGCTCGCCCAGGGCACCAGTCATGGAATGCCACCAGGTGATCTCGGTCGCAGCGAAGGCAGAGGAAGTGATCGTCGCCAGCACGCCAGTGGCGATCAGTTTTTTCATCATGTTCATCAGAGGGGACCTCTCAAAAAAGGGGTTTCGATGCTAACAATGCTCCATGACAGCGGCGTTACATTAGAACTCATTTCATAAATAGGCATGAGATGCGTTCTGCCCAGAAAGGGCGCTGGCAAGGCGCGCGACGCGTCGTGTGGCGGTGCCACACGCAAGGAGCGCAACGCGGCCAGCGCCCTTTCTGGGCAGAACCCGGAGGGAGCGGCTCGTTTGGGCGAATTGCTGCGTTACGAATTTGGGTCAAGACGCCCAGTCTTGACCCAAATTCGCGCCTTGCACTTCATCCCAAACGAGACTCGCTCGCACTCATGCCTATTTATGAAATGAGTTCTAGTCGTACTCGCCTGCCAGGGCAAAGAAAAACCGTGCCGTCCTGCAGCACGAAGCGGGAATGCCTCAAAAGAAATGTTTTTGCGTTTTTATAATATTTACTGATTGACGCCGCCGGCTCCGATCGCTGTCCGTCTTGTTATTCATTCTCTTGAAAAGCACGACAGTGCGGAAACGGCGACGCGAATTATAATGCGGACTTTCGTTTTTGCGGACATTCCATGTACAGGCTCAGGCTTTACGCGCTGCTGGTGCGCGCCCACAAACCGATCGGCATCCTGCTCTTGCTGTGGCCCACGCTCATTGCCCTGTGGCTGGCCGCGGGCGGCCCGCCTGACTGGCCTATACTGGTGATCTACGTACTGGGCACGGTGCTGATGCGCTCAGCCGGCTGCGCCATCAATGACTACGCCGACCGCGACTTCGACCGCCACGTCAAGCGCACCGAACAGCGACCGTTGACCTCCGGCAAGATCCAGTCGTGGGAAGCGCTGATGGTGGCCGGCGTGCTGGCGCTGGTGTCGTTCCTGCTGATCCTGCCCTTGAATGCGCTCACGCTGCAATTGTCGGTGGCGGCAGTCCTCATCGCCGGCAGCTATCCCTACTTCAAGCGCTTCTTCGCCATCCCCCAGGCTTACCTGGGCATCGCCTTCGGCTTCGGCATCCCCATGGGCTTTGCCAGCGTGACCGGCACGGTGCCGCTGGCGGCCTGGGTGCTGCTGGTGGCCAATATCTTCTGGGCGGTGGCCTATGACACCGAGTATGCGATGGTGGACCGCGACGACGACCTCAAGATCGGCATCAAGACCTCGGCCATCACCTTCGGCCGTTACGACGTGGCCGCCGTGATGCTGTGCTACGGGGTGGCGCTGGCGCTGATCTGGGTGGTCGGCCTGCAATACGGGCTGGGCCTGTGGTTCTCGGCGGGGATGCTGGTGGCCTG
The DNA here is from genome assembly GCF_000333555.1 of Herbaspirillum sp. B65. Classification (NCBI taxonomy): domain Bacteria; kingdom Pseudomonadati; phylum Pseudomonadota; class Betaproteobacteria; order Burkholderiales; family Oxalobacteraceae; genus Herbaspirillum; species Herbaspirillum sp. B65. The sequence goes on from NZ_BADI01000953.1 coordinate 14,612, forward strand.
CGGTTTCGCGGGGTATCACTACACCCTCATTCGCGAGCGCGACCGGATGCGCTGCTTCGCCGCCTTCAACAACAACAACTGGCTGGGCGCGGCGATCTTTGCCGGCGTCGCGCTGGATTACCTGATGCGCTAAAAACGCATCGCAACAGGGAGACACGATGGAAGCGCAATTCTGGCTGGAACGCTGGCGCGAAGGCCGCACCCATTTCCACCAGTCGCGGGTGACCCCGCTGCTGCCGAAATACTGGCCGCAACTGGCGCTGCCCCATGGCAGCACGGTGCTGGTACCGCTGTGCGGCAAGTCGCTGGACATGCTATGGCTGGCCCAGCAAGGCCATCGCGTGCTGGGGGTGGAATTGTCGGAGCTGGCCATCACCCAGTTCTTCAGCGAGCACCAGTTGACGCCCGCCGTCCATGAGAGCGCCCAGGGCCGCCACTACGTGGCCGGCAACATCGAACTGATCTGCGGCGACATCTTCGCCCTGGAAGACGCCACCCTGGCCGCCTGCGCCGGCGCCTACGACCGCGCCGCACTGATCGCACTGCCGCCGCCCATGCGCGCCGACTATGTCTCGCAGACCTACGGCCGTCTGCCGGCACAGGCGCGCAGCCTGCTCATCACGCTGGAATACGACCAGCAGAAGATGGACGGCCCACCCTTCTCGGTGGCCGAGGAAGAAGTGCTGCGCCTGTATGCCGCCCACAGCGAAGCCGTGGCGATAGACCGCCGCGATATCCTGGAGAAGGAACCCAAGTTCCTGGAGCGCGGATTGACGGCGCTGGAGACGGTGGTTTATCGCTTGCAGCGCCGGGCTTGATACCCTGAGCTCATACCTCAGCCGTAGTGCGCACCACCGTCACCCGACTGATCAGGAACTCCCCCTCCACCACCACGCGAAACGGTACGCCCGCAACATTGAAGCCCGGGCCGCCTTCGTCGTCCCAGATCTGGGCGATGGCGTCGAATTCGCGTGGGCTCATCTGCAGCATTTGCGCGCTGATGACGAAGGTGGCCCCGGTTTTCTGTTTCCTGACGATGTCTTCCAGCTTGGCCATGTTCATTCCTGAGGTTCTGTGATGCCTTGGCGCTGCGGCTCTGCGCCGCAGCGCTTGCTCTTTCAGCGCGCCGGCAGCAAGGCCATCACGTTGACCGGCTTGCCGTTGCGGCGGATTTCGAAGTACAGCTTGACCTTGTCGGTGTCGCTGTTGCCCATGGTGGCGATCTGTTGGCCACGCGTGACCATCTGGCCTTCCTTGACCAGGATGCTGTCGTTGTGTGCATACACCGACAGCAATTGCGGCGTGTGCTTGATGATGACCATGTTGCCGTAGCCACGGATGCCGTGACCGGCATAGGTGACCTTGCCGGCCGCCGCCGCCACCACCGATTGCCCCTGGCTGCCGCTGATGTCGATGCCCTTCTTGTAGCTGTCGGCGCTGGGCGCGGACTTGCCCTGGGTCGGCCACATCCAGTCCAGCTTGGCGTCGGCCGGAGCCGGGGCGTCGTCATCGTCATCCTGCGGCTTGGCGGCTGGCTTGGTCGCGGGTCGGGTCGTGCTCTTGCGCGGCGTGCCTGACGCCGAAGACGCGGCCGGGCGCGGGCTCTGTCCGGCGCCGGTGCGGGCCACCACGCCTACCGGCGGGCGCACCAGGATGCGCTGGCCCACTTCCAGGTCGTCGGGATTGCGCAAGCGGTTCCAGGTGCGCAGGTTGGCCGGGCTCTGGTCGAAGTCGCGGCCGATGCTGTAGAGCGTATCGCCGCGCTTGACGGTGTAGTAACCGTCGTTGTCGGCGGTAGCAGCGCAGCCGGCCAGCAGCAAGGCCAGCACCAGCGGCAAGGCCACCAGCCATGCATTGAAACGGTAAGGCTGTCTCATCAGGCCTGGCCGAATTCGTCGCCCAGCTCCTTGCTGCGCGTGGCAGCCGCTTGCAGGGCGGTGACGATGGCCGCTTTCACGCCCGACTGTTCCAGGCTGGTCAACGCGGCATAGGTGGTGCCCCCCTTGGAGGTGACGCGCTCGCGCAAGGTCGCCACCGATTCCTCGGAGCGACGCGCCAGTTCGGTGGCGCCGGCGAAGGTGGCCTTGGCCAGCTCCAGGCCCTCTTGGCGCGACAGGCCCAGTTGCGCGGCCGCCTGCTCCATGGCTTCGAGGAAGTAGAACACGTAGGCCGGGCCGCTGCCGGAGACGGCGGTCACCGCATCGAGCTGGGCTTCCTGCGCCAGCCACAGGGTTTCGCCGACTGCCTTGAGGATGGTATCGGCCTGGGCGCGCTGCAAGGTCGAAACCTGCTCATGCGGCACCACACCGGAAATGCCGCGACCGATCAGCGCCGGCGTATTGGGCATAGCGCGCACGATGGCCTGGTGGCCATCCAGCCAGCGCGACAGATCCACCATGCGGATGCCGGCGGCAATGGAGACGATCAGTTGCGCACCGATGAAGGGCTTGAGCGTGGCCACCACCTCGCGCATCTGCTGCGGCTTGACCGCCAGCACCACCACGTCCACGCTGGCAATGGCGCCATCGATGCTTTGTGCGGTGGCCACGCCGAACTTGTCCTTGAGCGATTGCAGCGCATCGGCATTGAGATCGACTACGTGGATGTCCTGGGCCGCCGCCACCTTGCCGACCAAACCACCGATCAAGGCCGATGCCATGTTGCCGCCGCCGATAAACGCTATCTTCACTTGTGCTCCTTGTGTCTTGTGTAGGGCTGATGCTATTGGGTTGAAAACTTCATATAGGCCGCATCAAGCGTAATGCCGAGCACCAAAGATAGCACTGCCGATGCGCACTATGCTTGCCCCTTCGGCCAGTGCGGCCTCCAGGTCGGCCGACATGCCCATGGAAAGAGTATCCAGGGGCAGGCCACTCTGGCGCAATTGTTCATATAGCCCCCGCACCGCGGCAAAGGCGGCCCGCTGCTGTGCCGGGTCCTCGCTGGGGGCCGGGATGGCCATCAGGCCGCGCAGCCGCAGATGGGGCAATTGCGCCACCTGGGCGGCGACCGCGGGCAACTCCTGGGGGGATAGACCGCTCTTGCTGGCTTCCCCGCTGATATTGACTTGCAGACAAATATTGAGCGGCCCCAGTTCCGCAGGCCGCTGTTCGGACAGGCGCTGGGCGATCTTGAGACGATCCACCGAATGCACCCAGGCGAAGTGCTCGGCGATGGGGCGGGTCTTGTTGCTCTGGATGGGGCCGATGAAATGCCACTCCAGCGCAATCCCCGGCACCAGGGCCGGCATGGCTGCGATCTTGTCCAGCGCTTCCTGCAAATAGTTTTCACCGAAGGCGCGCTGCCCGGCCTGCACCGCTTCGGCCACCGCCTGTGGCCCGAAGGTCTTGGAGACGGCCAGCAATTGCACCGAGGCGCTCGCGCGGCCGGCCTCCTGGGTGGCGCGGGCGATCTGTTGTTGCACGTGTTGTAAGCGTTGGGCGATTGACGACATAATCCGGGAGCCGGGAGGGGCAAGCCTGCAGGGAGATAAACAGATTGTTAGTGAAACCTCGCCGGGATTATAAATGGACATTGCCACCCTACTGGCATTTGCCGTCAGAAATCAGGCATCCGATCTGCATCTTTGTGCTGGTCTGGCGCCCTTGTTGCGGGTCCATGGCGCCATCCGCCGCATCAACCTGCAGCCGCTGGAGGCCGCACAATTGCAGCAGGCCCTGCACGCCGTCATGCCCGATGCCCTGCACAGCCGTCATGCCGCCGGGGCCGACTGTGACTTTTCCTTCGCCCTGCCCACCCTGGGGCGTTTCCGGGTACACGCCTTCCACCAGCAACGTGGCCCGGCCGCGGCCATCCGCTGCCTGGGACAGCAGCCCCCTGCGCTGACCGAACTGGCGGCGCCGCCGCTGTGCGCCGAGCTGGCCCTGCGGCCGCGCGGGCTGGTGCTGGTAAGCGGGCCGACCGGGGCCGGCAAGAGCAGCACGCTGGCGGCCATGGTCCGGCACATCAATGAAATGCGACCGGTGCATATCCTGACCATCGAAGACCCCATCGAATTCATCCATGAACCCCGGCGCGCCCTGGTCACCCAGCGCGAGATCGGCACCCACGTCGCCGACTTCGCCCAGGCCCTGCGCGCGGCGCTGCGCGAAGACCCGGATGTGTTGCTGGTGGGCGAGCTGCGCGACGCCGACACCATCGGCCTGGCCCTGACGGCTGCCGAAACCGGCCACCTGGTGCTGGGCACCTTGCACGCCGCCTCGGCGGCCAAGACGGTGGACCGTATCATCGATGTCTTCCCCGCCGGCGAAAAGGAAGCCGCACGCGCCCTGCTGGCCGAGGCCCTGGAAGGGGTGATCGCCCAGACCCTGCTGCCCACCGTAGACGGCTTGGGCCGAGTGGCGGCGCATGAATTGCTGGTGGCCACCCCGGCCGTGCGCAACCTGATCCGCGAGGGCCGCAACGCGCAACTGGTCTCGGTGATGCAGGCTGGCGGCGCGCAAGCCATGCAGACGCTGGAGGCCAGCCTGGCGGCGCTGGTCCGCCAGGGCCGCATCAGTGAGCAGACCGCCCGTGAGCATGGCGCCACCGGGTAAGCGGCAGCTCGCCAGCAGCCCTGCGCGCAGCGGTTTAGAATGGCGGCCACCATTTCGCCAGCTCGCAAGGACAAGCCCATGACCACACTCTACGATTTCCAGCCCAGGCTGCCGGACCAGACGCCCTTCCCGCTGGAACAGTTGCGCGGCAAGGTGCTGCTCATCGTCAACAGCGCCAGCAAGTGCGGCTTCACGCCGCAATACAATGGCCTGGAAGCGATCCATCGCCAGTTCCAGGCGCGCGGCCTGGAAGTGCTGGCCTTCCCCTGCAATCAATTCGGTGCGCAAGAGCCGGGCAATGCCGAAGAAATCGGCGCCTTCTGCGAAAAGAACTATGGCGTGAGCTTCCCGCTGTTCGCCAAGATCGACGTCAATGGCGAACACGCCGATCCACTGTTCCAGTACCTCAAGAAGGAAGCGCCGGGTCTGTTGGGCAGCAAGGCCATCAAGTGGAATTTCACCAAGTTCCTGGTGCGCCGCGACGGCAGCGTCTTCAAGCGCTATGCGCCGCAGACGCGGCCAGAGGAAATGATTTCCGATATCGAGACGCTGCTGGCCGAAGATGCTAGCCAATAAGCGGCAGCGCGCCCGCCCGCATCAGGGCAGTGCGCGGATGATCTGGTAATCGGCGTCACGCACCGGCACGAAGTGCGTGGCGCGCAGGTTGTCCAGCGTGAGCCTCACGCGCAAGGCGTTCTTGTCGAGGAACACGGCGCGGATCGTCTGACGGATATCGGCGCACAACTGCCCGCGATAGACGAAGGGATCGAAGGGAATCGGCGCCGAGCGCCACAACACGCGCAGGTCGCTCTTCTTGAGCTTGCCGTCGCTGATCATGCGCGAGAGATTGGTACTGGCCACGAAGGCGGCATCGGCGTGACGCTGCAATACCGCCATCACCGATTGCTCATGATTGCCGGAATACCCGATGCGCGAAAAATACTGGTCCAGTTGCAGCTTGTACTGGCGCGCAAAGATATGGCGTGGAATGAGCGAACCCGAGGTACTCTCGGGATCGGCCAGCACCAGCACCTTGCCCTTGAGCGAAGCCACGCTGTCATACGGACCTTGCTGGCGCGTGATCAACAAAGCGTAATACACCGACGACACCCCACCCTGCGCGGCAAAGTTGGGTTCCACCTGTTGCATCGAGGCAAACGGCGTGATCTGCGGATCGCCCTTGCGCGCCGTCACGTAGGAAGCCGGACCCAGCCGTGCCACATCGACCGCGCCGGCAATCAAGCCTTCGACCACGCTGCCATAGGAGGTAGGCACGACTACGTCCACCGGCATCTTCAGACGCTCGCGCAATTCCTCGATGAGGGGATTGAGCGCCGTCTGCTGGTCATTGCCCCGGCCCTGCGGCACGAAGGAAAAACGCAGCCGCTGCGGTCGTTCGCAGGCGCTCTTGCCGCCCGCCAGGGCAGGCGCCGTGGTCGATGCCGACAGCGCCACTGCCGCGCCCAGCAATACAGTTTTCAGTAAGCGCTTCATACGATCTCGAATCTGCCTTTCTGCAAGAGCGGCACCAGTTGGGCCGGCGCCACCGGGCGCTGCAGGTAGAAGCCCTGCACTTCGTCGCAGCCCATCAGCTTGAGGTGCATCAGTTGTTCGCGTGTCTCCACGCCCTCGGCCACCACCTTCAACCCGAGATTGCGCGCCAACGTGACGGTGGAGGCCACGATCATGCCGTCGCTGTTGTCGTTGCGGATGTCGCGCACGAAGGAGCGGTCTATCTTGAGTGCATACACCGGCAAGGTCTTGATGTGGCTGAGACTGGAATAACCGGTGCCGTAGTCGTCCAGGTAGATGCGCAAGCCTTCATCACGCAGTTTTTCCAGGGTCTGACGGGCCTGTTCCAGGTCGCTGATGAAGCAGCTCTCGGTGACTTCGATCTCCAGCAGGTCGGCACTGAGGCGATAACGGCGCAGAGCCTCGCGCACGGTGGCGATCAGCCGTTCATCATTCAATTGCTTGGCCGAGACATTGATGGCCACCGGCACCAGCGGCAAGCCATCGTCGCGCCATTGCGCCAGTTGCCAGCATACGGCCTCGATGATCCAGTGGCCCAGCGGCTGTACCAGATCATGGGTCTCGGCCAGGCCGATGAATTCGCCCGGATAGATCAGGCCATGTTCGGGATGCTGCCAGCGGATCAAGGCTTCCATGCCGACCACGCGATAATCCTGCAGCTCCACCTTGGGCTGGTAATGCAGGCAGAATTCATCATCCTTGATGGCCTGGCGGAAGCGCCCCAGCAGCTCCAGCCCGCGCACCGCAATCGCATTGAGCGAGGCATCGTAAAAACGATACAGACCGGCGCCGGCGCTCTTGGCGGTGTACATGGCGGAGTCGGCATTGGTCATCAAGGCTTCGATGCTCTGGCCATCGCGCGGATAGAGCGCGATGCCGATGCTGGGCGAGGTTTCGACATCGCAGCCCAGCAGGTCCGGGTAAGGCGCGCGCAAGGTTTCCACCAGCTTGTCGGCGATCTCGGCGACGATTTCCTCATCACGGATTTCGGAAACCAGCACCACGAATTCATCCCCGCCCAGGCGCGCCACCAGGTCGTATTCGCGCACGGCACCACGCAGACGGCGCGCCACTTCCTGCAACAGCGCATCGCCCACGGCGTGGCCCAGGGTATCGTTGATCAACTTGAACTTGTCCAGATCAAGGAAAAACAGCGCATACAGGTTGCGGCTGCGCCGCGCCCGCGACAGTTCGGTAGCGGCCAGTTCATAGAACAACATGCGATTGGGAATACCGGTCAGGTAATCGTGCGAGGCCAACTGGTAGGCGCGGCTTTTTTCCTGTTCCAGCTGATGGATCAGGCCACTCTTCTCACGCTCGGAATAGACCAGTTTTTCATACAGATAGCGACGCCGGTGCGCCAGGCTGATCAAGCCTCCCGAGAGCACCACGATCAAGAGCGAGATCAGGATGGCCTGCAGGTAATACACCCGATGCGCCGGCCACAGCTTGCTCAGCAGCACCTGCTGGTCGCGACTGACCACCACGGCCAGCGGGTAATGCGCCAGACGCCGCTGCACGCCCACGTGCTGCACCGGATCACCCGGTCGCAAGGCATGGATGAGGCCATCGCCCTTGCCGGTCAAGAGGAAGGTGGCGTACTCCTGGCCGGCATAGTCGGAGCCTCCCGAGAGGATGCCGCCGTACAGTTCAGCCAATTGCAAGCCGGCGGCATTGATGATCTCGATGCGGCTGCTGCCATCCACGCTCACTTCCTGGTAAGCCTTGAGGAAATAGCCCAGGTCCAGAATGGCCGCGAAGAAGCCTTGCAAGGCGCCCTTGCCATCCTGTAACGGAATGAGCAACGGCACGCGCCAGCTATACCCATCGCGGTTCATGGGCGGCTTGATGATCATCTGGTTCTGTTCGCCCGAGTTGGTCAGCGAACTCATGTAGCCGGCATTGATGAGACGACTCAACTCGGGCTCGCTCTTCTGGCGCGCCGAGGAATACACCAGCCGCCCGCGCGCATCGAACATGGCCACCCGCAGGTAGGCCGAGTCGCCGTTGAAGAGGGGATTGAAATAGGCCGAAGAGGATTGCTCGCCATTGAGCATGGACTGGCCGATGCGCGAATACAGCAGGGTCTTGCCCAGCACCTCATCGAGATTGGCCGAGACGATGGCGGCCACGTTGCGGCTGTCGGCGATGGAGCCGGCGATGGCCAACTGCTTTTCGTTCTCGATGCGGAGGATGGTGAAATACCAGACCAGTGACAACACGGCCACGGCGAGCAGCACCATCCCTGCCGACACCCCTCTGCCCGCGAGCAGTCTGGTCAGCAGTCCTTTCGGCTCGAACGATAACGGCTTACCCACTCCCACTCGCTCACTGGCTCACTGGCTTGAACATGGCACCAACGCTAGTGCCTTGGCGAATCCCTTTTTGACCGGGTGAGGGTAAAGGGGATTTATTTCAAGTTAATGACAAACCAGACAAACGATACGGCAATTGCTTGCAAGAATTCAGGGGTGCGCAGGTTCTGGCAGGACGCGCTTTATTACATAAATTATTTATATTATTTTAGGCTGCAGCATACGTACCCATCGTATCCATCACACGCACGCCCTGGTCGCGCACATGCGGAATATCCAGTTGCCGCAGCTTGCGATACAAGGAGGCACGGCACATGCCCAATTGGCGCGAGGCGGCAGAGATGTTCCAGCGACTGCCATTCAAGGCGGCGATGACGCGGGTGCGTTCATCCGGCCAGGGCCCGCCCGTGGGCACCGCGCTGGGCGGCCTCTCCGCCATGCGCGGCGCCAAGGGATGGACCTGGGCCAACACCGGCCCCTGCGACTGCATCAACTCTTCGGGCAGGTCGCTCACTTCGATGCGCCTGCCATTCATCACCGCGCAACTGTAGCGGATCACCGCGTGCATCTGGCGCAGGTTGCCCGGCCAGGGATAGGCCAGCAGACGCTGCCACGCCGCCGGGGCGATAAGCTGCTCATCGGCCTGCACACCCAGTTCATCGGCCATCATCTGCAGCACCAGCCGGCGCAGGTCGGCGCGTTCGCGCAGCGCCGGCAGGCGCAGCACGCCACCGGCGATGCGATAGTAGAGATCTTCACGGAAGCGGCCCTCGGCAATCAGGCTAGGCAAGTCCTGATGGGTGGCGCAGATCAGTTGCACATCCACCGGTACCGGTCGCAGTGCGCCCAGCGGCGTCACCTCGCGCTCGGAGAGCACGCGCAACAGGCGCGTCTGCAAGGCCAGCGGCATGTCGCCGATCTCATCGAGGAAGAGCGTGCCGCCATCGGCCTGCTGTACCTTTCCCTTCATACCACCCGGCAAAGCCCCCGAGAACGCGCCCTTGCAATAACCAAACAATTCACTTTCGGCCAAACTTTCGGGGATCGAGGCGCAATTGACGGCGATCCAGCCAGCCTGGCGCCGCGCACTGTAGTCATGCAGGGCGCGCGACAGGTATTCCTTGCCGGTGCCGGTCTGGCCCAGGATCAGCACCGGGATGCCGCGCTCGATCAAGCGCTTGCCACGTTCGACCAATGCCTGCATCAGGGCATCGTCGCCGGCGAGCTGGTCAATGTCGCGGTAACGCGGCGCCTGGCGGCCAGAAGCGCAACGGCGGGAAAGCGGGAGGGAAACGGCAGTGCTGGCAGCATGGATCTGACTGTCAGCCAGGGGCTGGTCGGGCAAGGATGTCGGCATGTCGGTCTCCTGTCGAACTGCTTTTTTATGGGACGCGGCACTGCTGGCGCCCCTGCTCTGCGGCCCAGAATAGCCAGACACTCCCATGACTTCCAATACAATGTACAGACAGAATCAATACCTTGAAGGTATCAAATGATCGAATTGAGACATCTGCTCTATTTCCGCACCGTAGCAGAAACCCTGCATTTCGGGCGTGCTGCGGCGCTGCTGCACATCTCGCAACCGCCCCTCACACGGCAGATTGCGGCGCTGGAGAAAGAGCTGGGCGCGCAATTGTTCGACCGCAGCAAACGCGCCATCCAGCTCACCGCAGCGGGCAAACATTTCTATCGCGACAGCACAGAAATCTTCAAGGCCCTGGAGCGGGCCAAACGCAACGTGGCCGCTTCCAGCAGCGGCAAGCTTGGCGCCTTGAAGGTGGGCTTCATGATGTCCTCGGCCTACAACATCCTGCCCGCGCTCACGCGCCACTACTCGGCGGCCTACCCGGACGTGGACCTGCGCATGAGCGAATACCTGCCCAATCTGCTGGCCACCGATCTGGAAGATGAGAAGGTCGACGTGGGCATCCTGTATCGCCCGGAGGATTGCCGTCGCCTCGACAGCCACACCATCTACGCCGAACCCTTGCTGGCGGTGCTGCCACGCGAACATCGGCTGGCTGGCAAGCCCGCCATCTCGGCCGCCGAACTGGCCGAGGATGCCTTCATCAGCATCCCGCGTGCGATTGCCCCGGTGGTGTTCGACCTCATCCTGCAACACTGTCAATTACATGGCTTCCGCCCGCGCATCGTGCTGGAAACCAACCTGCAGCAGACCATCGTCAACCTGGTCGGCGAAGGCCTGGGCGTGGCCCTGGTACCGACCTCGATGCAGGCCATGCACCTGGAGAGCACGGTGTTCAAGCCGCTGATTGGCGCGCCGATGGTGGAGGTGGCAGTGGTCTGGAACAAGGACAATACCAACCCGTGCATTGGTACTTTTGCGCAGACGGCGGTGGAGGTTTGGCGAAGGATGCAGCCGGTCAATGCCGGAGCGGACACTTGAAGCGATGGACTCGGTAAATCAGCGATCCGGTCGAACAAAACACATCGTCTTTCTTCATCTCGCCAAGGCCTGAATCAAGCCTTGCAATTTCGTCGCCGTCCGGTCCTCGTCCAGTGGCGTGTAGACGATGAGTTTCATGTCCTGCTGTTCGGAAACCGCCAGACTGGTGTACTCGAAATTCATGCGTCCAGCCACCGGATGCTTGATGCGTTTATGTCCGGCAAAAGGACGCAGCACATCATGCTGAGGCCACCAATTTCGGAATTCGGGGCTGGCCTTCATCAGTGTGGCAATCAGTCGCTGGAAATCGGGATCGCCGGCATAACGGGCACTGTCGGCACGAAACATGGCCAACGATGCCGGCGCGAGCGTTTCCCAATCGACCAACAAGCGGCGATGTCTCTTGTTGGCGAAGACCATGTGCATGATATTGCGCTCATCGCCCTGCAAGCTGCCGTAGTCACCAAAAAGCGCTTTGGCCGCGCCATTCCAGGCCAGTACATCCCAGCGACGGCCCAGCACATAGGCCGGCTGTCCTGTAAGACTATCCAACATGCGCCGTAACGGCTGCTCGACCACTTCCGGGCCAGTCGGGATAGATTCCGGTGGCAGCCTGTTGCCCAGAGTAAAAAGATGTCGGCGTTCGGCCAGATCCAGCTTGAGGGCATCGGCGAGCGCCGCTATCACTTCCGCCGAGGGATGCACATCACGTCCCTGTTCGAGCCAGGTGTACCAGGTCGTTCCCACACCCGCCAGCAATGCAACCTCCTCCCGCCGCAGCCCAGGCGTTCGCCGGCGCAATCCTTCGGCCAGCCCGACACTGGCCGGCGTGAGCCTTTCGCGGCGGGAGCGCAGGAAGTCGCCGAACTCGCGACGACGAATTTCAAGGCTGGAGAGAAGATCGGTCATACCCAATCATAGCAGTATCAATACCATGATAGCTGGAGAACTGTTTGTCGCGTCCAGATAGGAGAACAATGCCGTCAACGCCATCAATTTCAGAGGAGGTGAGCCGCTATCAGCTGTTCCATCCACCGCAATCACGCATTGCGCTTTCAATCAATGGAAAAGGAAAAATCCATGTCACGACAACATACCGTCATCGTCGGCGGATCATCGGGTATCGGTTTTGCAACTGCGCGCCAACTTCTTGAGCTTGGCCATCAAGTCACCATCACAGGCCGCAGCAGGCAACGACTGGAAGTGGCGAAAAAAGAATTGGGTGGCGATCTCGCCACCATGGTTCTTGACGCTGCAGAGACGAACCGCCTGGCGGATGCATTTGCAGGCATTGGTGCATTCGATCATCTCGTCCTGGCGCTGGGCAGCAGCAAAGGCGCCGGGCCGTTTGCGTCTGTCAGTATCGATGACGTGCGGCAAGGGTTCGAGGAAAAAGTCTTCCCTCACTTTGCGACGGCGCAGGCAGCACTTCCCTCGTTGCGCAAGGACGGCAGCATCACCTTCATATCGGCCATCACCGCGGGTGCAGCCATACCAGGGACAGCCGGGATCGGCGCTGCCAATGCAGCGGTGGCGGCACTGGTCCCCATTCTGGCTGCGGAACTGCGTCCTCTGCGCGTCAATGGCGTGTCTCCTGGCGTCATTGACACGCCCTGGTGGGATTTTCTGACGGATGAACAGAAGGGGCCAGTCTTTGCCGACTATGCCGCCAAGACACCTGTGGGACGTGTGGGCCGGTCGCAGGACGTTGCACAGGCCATCACTTTGCTGATTTCCGATACTTTCATCAACGGGCATATCATCACTTGCGATGGAGGTCTGAGCTTGAACAGCTGATTCAACAGCTGGTTCAACAGCGAAGCTAGCGGCCCATCAAGGCAAGAAAAAAAGGCCCGGGCGGACAGTTGTTCGCCCGGGTCATCAAACCGCAGCAGGTCGGCTTCCACGCCCGCCTGGCCGCGATCAACAAACACTGCTCAACACCGCAATTTCATCCTGCACAGCGCAGCGACAAGCCGCCATCGACGATCATGTCCAGCCCCGTGATGTAACGCGCATGATCGGAAGCCAGGAACAGCGACGCATGAGCCACATCCCAGGCATCCCCCATGAAACCCATCGGACATTGCGCATCGCGCTGGGCGCACATCTGCTCGATATCGCCGCCGTAGGCCGCCTTCAACGGTTCGCGGATCATCGGCGTATCCATCATGCCCGGCAGCACGCAATTGGCGCGGATGCCCATGGCGGCGTACTGCATCGCCACGTTCTTGGTGAAGGCCAGGATCGCCGCCTTGGTGGCGCTGTAGCCGAGATAGGGAAAACCGATCCAGCGCAGCGCCGCCACCGAGGAGATATTCACGATGGCGCCCTTCCTCTGTCGCTCCATGATGGGCAGCACATGCTTGTGCGTCAGGAACAGACTGGTCTGGTTCACCGCCACCAGGCGGTTCCAGCTCTCCTCGCTGGTTTCGACCGCCCCGCCGAGCTCGGCGATGCCGACGTTGTTGTGCAAGACGTCGACCCGGCCGAAGTGATCCATGGCCGCCTCGGCCATGGCCTTGACCTCATCACTGCGCGAGACGTCGACCGCCAGTACCTCGCAGACGCCACCTTCACGGCGGATGATGTCCTGCGTTTCCAGAGCGGCCTGGATGCTGCGATCCACCGCCAGCACCCGGCCACCCTGGCGCGCATACAGTACGGCGGCGGCCTTGCCATTGCCCCAGCCCTCGCCCACCGAGCCGGCGCCGGTGACGATGATGGCGCGATCTTGCATCAGCTTGTCCATGCGCTTCTCCTGATCGGATTCCAGGTCAGATATCAGATATCCAACACGCCACCGGCCATGAAGCCGCCATCGACCGGCAGCACATGACCGGTGATGTAGGACGATTCTTCGGCGGCCAGATAGCACACCGCCGAGGCGATCTCATCGGTGGTGCCATAGCGATGCATGGGCACCAGGCGGTAGTAGCTCTCGCGGGTCTGCTCGGAATGCATGGCCTGCGTCATCTGGGTTTCCACCGGGCCGGGGGCGACACTGTTGACGGTGATGCCGTGCTGCGCCAACTCGATGGCCATCTGGCGCGTCAAGGCAATGACGGCGGCCTTGGAGGTGCCATAGGCAGTACGTCCGGCACCGGCGCGCAAGCCCGAGATGGAAGAGATATTGACGATGCGGCCCCAGCGCTGTTTCACCATCAGCCGCGCCGCGTGCTGGCCGGCCAGCATGACGCCGGTGACATTGACATTCATGGTCAGCAGCCAGTTCTCCAGCGGATAGTCGAGGAAGCAATAGGTGCGCGCCACGCCGGCATTGTTGACCAGGACATCGCAGCGACCATAGTCTTTTTCGATGTCGGCGAAGGCCGAGGCAATCGAGTCCGCACTGCCCAGGTCCATCTTCACGGGTGCAGCACGATGGCCCGCTGCGACCAGCGCCTGCGCAGTGCTGGCAGCGGCGTCCAGGTTGATGTCGGCCACCAGCACGGTGTGTCCGCGTGCGGCCAGTTGTTGGGAAATGCTGGCGCCAATACCCATGGCTCCGCCCGTCACGAGCGCCACGCGGGCGCCGCTATCATGTTGATTCATATTGTCTCCGTGAGTGTTGGCGGCCCCGGCAGGAAAGAAAAAAGAGGCCGCCGTTTTTAATTCGTCGTTGGCAGGTCAATCATGGAAAATCCCCGATCGCTGGCGTGACTGGTGAGACGATCAGAGGAAGCCGATGGAAATCCAGGGCAGGAAGGCCACCACCAACAGCGCCACCACCAGCGCGGCCAGATAGCCCCAGACCCGGTTGAAGACGCCGTCCGGCGAGACCTTGCCGATGGCGCAGGCGGCATAGAAGCCCACGCCAAAGGGGGGTGCAAACAGGCCGATGCCCATGGCCAGGATCACCACCATCGCATAGTGCACGTCATGCACGCCCAGCGAACGGGCCACCGGGAACAGCAGTGGCCCGAACAGCACGATGGCGGGAATGCCTTCCAGCAGGCTGCCCAGCACGATGAAGATGACGATGGTAATGAGCAGGAAACCGGCAGCACCGCCCGGCACGCCCTGCATGATCGCCACCAGCTTGGCCGAGAACCCCGACTGCGTCAGTGCCCAGGCCATGGCGGTGGCCATGCCGATGATGAGCAGGATGGCGCCCGACAAGGCCGCTGCCTCGATGAGCATGGGATAAAGACGTTTGAAATCCAGGTGCCGCATGAACAGGTGCATGACCAGTCCCACCACCACCGTATAGGCCACGCCGATGGTGGCCACTTCGGTGGCCGTGGCCACGCCTTCGATGACCGCCACGCGGATCAGCATGGGTAGCGCCAATGCGGGAATGGCAGCGATCAGGGTCTTGAGGATCAAAGAGACAGGGGCGCGCTTGACTACGGGCATCGGTTCGCGCCGGGCACGCCTCCAGCACACCATCGCAATGGCCAGGGTGGCAATGGCGGCCGGCATCAGGCCACCGATAAAGAGCGCCGTGATCGACACGCTGCACACGGCGCCGATGGTGATCAACACCAGGCTGGGTGGGATGGTCTCGGTCATGGCGCCCGACGACGAGAGCAGCGCTACCAGTTCTTCGGGCTGGGAACCGCGCTTTTTCATCTCCGGGAACAAGGCCGGGGCGATGGCGGCCATGTCGGCGGCCTTGGAACCGGAAATACCGGAGACCAGAAACATCGCCCCCAGCAATACGTATTGCAGACCGCCGCGCACGTGGCCCAGCAGCGCTGCCATGAAATCGATCAGGGTCTTGGCCAGGCCCGACTGTTCCAACAGCGAGCCCAGCAGCACGAACAGCGGCACCGACAACAGGATCAGGCTGGACATGCCCTCATCCATGCGGCTGACCACGATCATCAGCGGGGCCGTGGTGGCCAATGCGAGATAGGCCATGGTGGCGGTGCCGAAGGCGAAGGCAATCGGGATGCCAGCGGCCACGCACACGCCGATCAACAGCACGAAGAAGACGATCAGATTGTAGTTGCCCATGGCCAGCAGCATCGGCTTGGCCAGCCACAGTGCCGCGCCAATCACGGCCACCACCGCCAGCGCCGAGAGCAGCAGGCGCAGCGTGGTCATGGCGGCCATGCGCGAGAGCGCCGCCAGCAGCATCAGGATGGCACCCACCGGCAAGGCCGCAGCGCGCAGGCCATCGGGGATTTCCAGGGCCGGGGTGGTGATGGGCATCTGTTCCACCGCGTGATCGATGGCCGGATGGATCACCATCAATACGAAGATGCAGACCACCAGCGCGGCCACCGTCTCCAGCCAGATGCGGCCCTGCTCGGAGCACTTGTTGATGATGGCGGTGAGCCGCATGTGCTCGCCGCGATCCAGGGCCAGCACCGCGCCCAGCATGGAGAGCCAGATGAAGAGCATCGAGGCCAGTTCATCCGACCACACCAACGGATCATGCAGAGCGTAGCGATAGATCACACCGGTCAGCAGCACCACGGTCTCGGCCAGCACCAAGCCGGCGGCCACCGCCCCCACCACCTGCATGACCAGGCGATTCAAACCGACCAGCGCGCGCGCAGCCGGATGCAGCCTGGCCGGGGCGCGATAAGTCATTGCAGCTTCCATCATCAAGCTCCAGCGAAATTGAAGTCAGGGCCGACGGGCGAGGCAGCCATTACCTGGCCGCTCGCCACCTGACCCTCACGGGTCAGCCGTTCAGGCCAGCTTGCCGGTGTATTTTTCCAGCAGTGCCCAGGGTTCGTCACCGAACTTCTTTTTCCACTCGGCGTAGAACCCGGCCGTGCGCAGCTTGGCGCGGAAGGAGTCGGCGTCGGCATTGTTGAAGACCAGCCCCTTGCCCTTCATTTCATCGACCAGCGAATCGTTGAGCTTGCGCACATCGGCGCGCTGGTTCATGCCGGCTTCGTTGATGATGCGCGCCATCAGTTCCTGCAAGTCCTGGGCAGGCGTTCGAAGGACTTCTTGTTGCCCAGGAACCAGAAGCCATCCCACATGTGATTGGTGATGGAGCAGTACTTCTGCACTTCGTAGAGCTTGGCCGTGGAGATGATGGCCATGGGGTTTTCCTGTCCTTCCACGATCTTGGTCTGCAGGGCTGAATAGACCTCGGCGAAGTTGATCGAGGTCGGGGCTGCATCGAAGGCTTTGAACATCGAGGTCCACAGGGGGCTGGGCGGCACCCGCAGCTTCATGCCCTTGAGGTCGTCGGCGGTCTTGATGGGACGGGTGCTGTTGGTGATCTGGCGATAGCCGTTGTCCCAGATCTTCTCGAAGGCGAACAGGGTGGACTTGGCTTCGATCTGCTTGCGCACGTGCGCGCCCAGTTCGCCATCCATGGCCGGCCACACCTGGCTGTAATCCTTGAAGGCGAAGCCGATGCCGGAAATCTGCGCCGACGGCACCAGCGTACCCAGGATCAGCGGCGAGAGCGTGAAGAAATCGATGGCGCCGGCCCGCACCTGCGAGAGCATGTCGGTATCGGTGCCCAACTGGTTGTTGGGGTAGAGCTGCAACTCGATGCGGCCCTTGGATTGCTCGGCGATGGCCGCGGCCATTTCCTTGGCGCGCGCATTCATCGGGTGGGTGACCGGCAGATTGTTGGCGTACTTGAAGCTGAACTCGGCGGCGTGGGCGGCATTGCTGGACAGGCCCGTGGCGGCAGCCGCAGAAGCGAGCGAAGCGGTTTTCAGAAAATGACGGCGCGTGAATTTGCCAGTGGAATGGTCCATCTGTGTTGTCTCCTGTTTGTCGATTTATCTGTCTAGTTTTACCTCTGCCGACGTCCGCTACCTTGGGTGCCACGGATCTGGCGTGCAGCGCCCTGTACCGGTCGTCAACACTGCCTATGCCGCGATAGAGCAATTTGGATGCCATGTTGCTCATCGTTATCGGCATTGCGCTTGTATTCTCGGCGATAAGGGCGGCGCAGTACAAGAGCGCAGCCATCACATCGGGCATTTATTTGCGCTTAATGCTCCTGCCTGCTCCTGCCTGCTCCTGCGACAGCTGTCGCATCTACTGTCGCCGCAGTGTCGCCGCAGCGACACCTGTCACTGCTGCCCACTGGCAACAACTGGCAACAACCGGCGCTTGCGGCAGCATGATTTACGTTAACGTAAAGTCCGTGCTATCTTCATCCGCTCGGCCGTGGCGCTGCTGTGCGCCGGCCCCAGGAGCGGGGCAAGATGCCGCCACGGCAAGCGAGCTGCGCGTGGCATCGAATTTGCATCCTGCCCTTGCATGAACCGGAGCCAGGTCGCGCCCACCAGCGCGCTCCCCCTATCCTCTTACAAGGACTCACCATGATTGCTTCTGCATCCTCACCCTGCATCACCGGCTGGCATCATTCCCAATTCGGCAAGCTCGACGGCATCGATCCCGAAGTGCTGATCGGCCAGGTGGCCAAGGCCGCCATCGAGCACGCCGGGCTGCCACCGGAAGACATCGATTCGGTCCACTTCGGCACCTTCAATGCCGGCTTCCTGTACCAGGATTTTCCTTCTTCACTGGTCATGAACACGCTGCCGCAACTGCGCTTCAAACCCGCCACGCGGCTGGAAAATGCCTGTGCCACCGGCTCGGCGGCGATCCATTCCGGCCTGCAGGCGATCCAGGCCGGGCACGCCAAGCACGTGCTGGTGATCGGCTTTGAAAAGATGACCGAACTGGCCACCGCGCAGGTGGGCGAAGTCTTGCTCAAGGCTTGCTATGCCAAGGAAGAAGCCGGCATTCCGGGCGGCTTTGCGGGCGTGTTCGGCAAGATCGCGCAGAGCTACTTCGAGCGCTTTGGCGACCAGTCCGATGCGCTGGCCATGATCGCGGCCAAGAACCACAAGAATGGCATGGCCAACCCTTACGCCCACATGCGCAAGGATTTCGGTTTCGAGTTCTGCCGCACCGTATCCGACAAGAATCCCTTCGTGGCCGGCCCGCTCAAGCGTACCGATTGCTCGCTCATCTCCGATGGCGCGGCGGCCTTGGTCATCAGCGCTGCCGATGTGGCGCGCTCGATGCCGCGTGCGGTGCAGTTCCGCGCAGCGGTGCACGTCAATGATTTCCTGCCGCTGTCGCGGCGCGACCCGACCCGGTTCGAAGCGGCCGAGCTGGCCTGGAAGAAGGCGCTGGGCCAAGCCAGCCTGAGCCTGGATGATCTGTCGCTGGTGGAAACCCATGACTGCTTCACCGTGGCCGAGCTGCTGGAATACGAAGCCATGGGCCTGGCCCCGCACGGCCAGGGCGCGCGCGTGATCGCCGAGGGCATCACCGCCAAGGATGGCAAGCTGCCGGTCAACCCGTCTGGCGGTCTCAAGTCCAAGGGCCATCCGGTGGGTGCTACCGGCGTGTCCATGCACGTAATGGCGGCCATGCAGGCGGCCCACGATGCGGGCGACATGCAGATCGCCAATGCGCGTTATGCCGGTGTGTTCAACATGGGGGGCGCGGCGGTGGCCAACTATGTGAGCATTCTGGAGCGTGTGAACTAAAAGGATAGAAACGGCCTTACCGCGCCGTCTGCTCGTTGGCAGGCGGCGCGAAAGATGAAGCCACGCGCCAAAAAACAGAACGCGGCAAGTCCATCCATTCCTATCAGAACAACGAGTGAGACGATGTTAAGCAAAGTGATGAACCTGGGCCGCCTGTTGTCGGACGTGGCGCGCCGTTTTCCGCAGGAGCCGGGACTGATCCTGGCGCAGGGCCACGCCGATGGCAGCGACCGGATCATCTGCTGGCAAGAGATCAACGCCCGCGTCGATGCCCTGGCCCATGCCCTCACCCGCCGCGGCGTGAAGAAGGGCGACAAGATGCTGGTCCATTCGCGCAACAACCAGCAGATCTTCGAGAGTGCCTGGGCCGCCTTCAAGATGGGCGTGGTCTGGGTGCCGACCAATTTCCGCATCACCCCGCCCGAGGCGGCCTATCTGGGCCAGTCCAGCGGCGCCTGCATCATGCTCTATGACCGTGGCTTTGCGCACTATGTGGATGCGGTCAGGGCTGCCTCGCCGACGCTGCAACATGTGATCGCCCTGGCCGAGGCCCGACCGGATGAACTGGATTACCAGGCGCTGCTCGCGGAAGGCGATGGCCTCCCCTTCGCAGAAGCCGAAGTCGATCACCAAGACCCGCTGTGGTTCTTCTACACCTCCGGCACCACCGGCCACCCCAAGGCGGGCGTGCTCTCGCATGGGCAGATGGCCTTCGTGGTCACCAATCACCTGGCCGACCTGATGCCGGGTCTGAACCATCAATCGCGCTCGCTGGTGGTGGCGCCCCTGTCGCATGGCGCCGGTGTCCATGCGCTGGTCAATACCGCGCGCGGCGCGGCCAGCATCCTGCTCTCGTCGGAGCGGCTGGTGGTGGAAGAAGCCTGGCAACTGGTGGAGAAATACCGGGTCGATAACCTCTTCACCGTGCCGACCATCGTCAAGCTCCTGGTCGAGGATGCCTCGGTGGATCGCTACGATCACGCCTCCCTGAAGCACGTCATCTATGCCGGCGCGCCCATGTATCGCGCCGATCAGGTCTATGCGCTCAAGAAGCTGGGGCGGGTGCTGGTGCAGTATTACGGCCTGGGCGAAGTGACCGGCAACATTACCTTCCTGCCGACCTACATGCACTTCGAGGACGACGCCCATCCGCAGGCGCGGGTGGGGACTTGCGGCATCCCCCGCACCGGGATGCAGATCGCCATCCTCGACGACGATGGCCAGTCGCTGCCGCCGCGCCAGACCGGTGAAATCTGCGTGCGCGGCCCGGCTGTGTTCATGGGTACCACAACAATCCCGAGGCCAATGCCAAGGCTTTCAAGCATGACTGGTTCCATACCGGCGACCTGGGTCACGTGGATGAGGAAGGCTTTCTCTATATCACGGGGCGCTCCTCTGACATGTACATCTCTGGAGGTTCAAACGTCTATCCGCGCGAGATCGAGGAAGCCTTGCTGACCCACCCCGCCGTCTCGGAAGTGGCGGTGCTGGGCGTGCCCGATCCCAAGTGGGGCGAGAGCGGGCTGGCGGTGATCGTCTGCAAGCCTGGCCAGCAGGTCGATGAGCAAGCCTTGCTGGCGCACCTGGAAACGCGCATCGGCAAGTACAAGTGGCCGCGCCGCTTCGTCTATTGGGAGACGATGCCCAAGTCGGGCTACGGCAAGATCGTCAAGAAGCAGATCAAGGCGCTGCTGGAAGAACAGGGCCAATACCGGCTCTGACACATCGGCTCATCGACAGCGAGCCGGATACGTTGCGATCCCGGAAAAACAAAATGCCGTCCAGCGGCTGGCTGGACGGCATTCATCGCTTGGCGAGGTCAGTGCGGGATCAGGCTTCGGTATGCAGCTTGGCTTCAGCCTCGTGCTCGATCTCGACTTCGGCGCGGGCCGCTTCCTCTTCGGTCATCAAGCCACCTTCCCACTTGGCCACCACGGCCGAGGCAATCGAGTTACCCACCGCGTTGGTGGCCGAACGGCCCATGTCGAGGAAGGTATCGATGCCCAGGATCACCAACAGACCCGCTTCCGGGATGTTGAACTGGTGCAGGGTGGCCGCAATCACCACCAGCGAGGCCCGCGGCACGCCGGCGATGCCCTTGGAGGTCAGCATCAGCACCAGCATCATGGTGATCTGGGTGGAGATGGGCATGTGGATGCCATAGGCCTGGGCGATGAACAGCGTGGCGAAGGTGCAATAGATCATCGAACCGTCGAGGTTGAAGGAGTACCCCATCGGCATGACGAAGCTGGAAATCTTGCGCTTGACGCCAAAGCGGTCCAGCGCATCGAGCAGCTTGGGATAGGCCGCCTCCGAGCTGGCGGTGGCAAAGGCCAGCAGGAAGGCTTCCTTGATCAGGGCAAGCAGGTGGAAGATGCGCTTTTTCAGGAACACGAAACCCACCGCGATCAGCAGCACCCACAGCAGCACCAGCGAGAAGTAGAAGTCGCGCATGAAGACCGCGAAGCTGACCAGGATGTCCAGGCCATTGACGGCCACGGTCGCGGCCATGGCCGCAAACACGGCCACCGGGGCAAACTTCATGACATAGACGGTGATCTTCAACATGGTGTGCGAGAGGTCATCAATGACCACCAGCAGATGCTTGCCACGCTCACCCAGGGCCGCCAGGGCGATGCCGAAGAACATGGAAAACACCACCACCTGCAGGATTTCATTCTGCGCCATGGCTTCCACGATGGACTTGGGCACCAGGTGGTTGAAGAATTCCTTGACCGTGAACTTGCTGGTGGCCAGTCCCGCAGCGGCCGCGTCCGGCGCAGGCAGCGCCACGCCGGCACCCGGTTGCAGCAGGTTGGCCATGATCATGCCCAGCGCCAGCGACACCAGCGAGGCGATGAAGAACCAGGCCAGCGACTTGCCGAAGATACGGCCCACCGACTTGGCGTCCCCCATGTGGGCGATGCCCACCACCAGGGTCGAGAACACCAGCGGCGCGATGACCATCTTGATCAGGCGCAGAAACAGGTCGGAAGCGATCGAGATATAGCCGGCCAGTTCCTTGGCTTCACCCTTGTCGTAGTGGCTGAAAATGAGATAACCGACCAGGATGCCCAGCAGCATGGCTGCAAAGATGTAGGCGGCTTGTGGGATGCGTTTTTTCATGTGTTCTCCTGCCCTCGCTCGCCACCGGCACCAGGCACCGATGAGAGGACGATGATGTAAGGCTCGCGGTTGACGCCGGCCGGTGCGGTGACAGGGGCGCCAGTGCTCTTGGATGGTCAGGAAAGTTCAGTTTCTGATGAGAAACTCTGACCGTTTTTTCCCGTCGTGCGAAAAAAGGACGAAGCTTATTGACTTATGCCCCCCGCCGTCAAGCCGCAGCGCTCAAAACTGCCCCAAAATGCAGCAAACCGTCCACAGGAGGCGGAATATGGCTATTCTGCCAACATCATTGTCAGCATCTTGTCAGTGCCTCAAGGCATGAGGGAGCGCTCAGATCGCTGTGGTCACCGGTGCCGTGGCGGCCGGGTCGCTCATGCTGGGGTGGCCGGTTTCCAGATGGCCGGCCAGGCGGCGCAGCCAGTGCGGCGCTTCGGCGATGCGCCATTGCAGGTCGTACCAGTGATGGCTGGCGGCCAGCGCCCAGCGACTGCTCACGCTCTGCCCCGGCAATACCTGCACGGTGCGCGCCGGCTGGCCATAGGCCAGGTCGCTGACGGTGGCCGTCAAGGGCATGGTGCCAGGGTTGAGCAAGGTCACCGTGAGCACGCCGGCGGCGGCATCGTAATGGGTGCGCAGGTCCGGCTCTGCAAAGCTGCCCGCGGCAACCTGCCCCACGAAGCGGCGGAAATAACCGTTCGGTCCCCAGACGCTGAGGTGGTAGTGGCCTTCGGCTGAAAGCGCCCACCGGTCGCGCAATTGCTTGCCGGCTTCCACGGTGTAGCCACGCGGGGCGGCAGCGGCAGCATGAGCGCCTTGGGCATCGGTATAGACCCAGAAATGCGCGCCTTGGGTGCCGACATTGTCCAGCGTCAGGGTATAGCCTTGCGCATCGAGCCAGCCGGTCACATGCAGCGCATAGGGCAAGGCACAGGCCGGGCGCAGACCCGGCTCCTGGGGCGTGATGCTCAGCGCCGCATCCAAGGCCGGGGCGCTGATGGCCACCGGGCGCCGGCATTGCTGGTCGGCATCGGCCACATAGTGGCGGGTGTCGGGCAGGCGCGGCGGCGAGGCGTCGCGCCGGGTGAAGTCCAGTGTCGAACTCAGATCGCCACAGACCGCGCGGCGCCAGGGTGAGATATTCGGTTCCTTCACACCGAAGCGGCGCTCGATGAATTGCAGTACCGAGGTGTGATCGAAGACCTGCGAATTGACGCGCCCGCCGCGCGACCAGGGCGAGACCACGAACATCGGCACCCGCGGCCCCAGGCCATAGGGCAACTGGTCGGCGCTGAACTGATCCTGCTGGCGCGGGGTGACGTACACATGGCGCTCCAGGGCGATATCGACCGTGCTCTTGCCCGAGCCGGGCAAGGTCGGCGCCTGGGGCGGCACGATGTGATCGAAGAAGCCATCGTTTTCGTCATACATCACGAACAGCACCGTCTTGCTCCACACCTCGGGATTGGCGGTGAGCGCATCCAAGATGTCAGATAAGTAGCTGGCGCCATACAGCGGCGTGTAATCCGGGTGTTCCGAATACACCGCCGGCGGCAGCAGCCAGGATACTTGCGGCAAGGCGCCCTGCTCCACATCGGCCTTCAGTTGCGCGACCGTGCGCGTGCTCATGCCGCGCTCATACAGGGAAGAACCGATGGGGGCGTGGACGAAGTTCTCGAAGCTGGCCAGCATGTTGGTACCGTAGTTGCCGCTGAACTTGTCGAAGTCGGTCCCCTGCTGATACACCTGCCAGGAAATGCCGGCCCGCTCCAGGCGTTCGGGATAGGTGGTCCAGGTGAAGGGCGGCAGCTTGACGTCGCTGAACTGGTTGTCGATGTAATCGGTATTGTCCAGCAGCGGCCCACCGCCTGTGCCCAGCGGATCGACCATGCCGGTCATCAGGTACATGCGGTTGGGGTGGGTATTGCCGGGGATGGAACAGAAATACTGGTCGCAGACGGTAAAGGCATCGGCCAGGGCGTAATGGAAGGGAATATCTTCACGCACGTGGTAGCCCATGCACATATTGCTCTTCTGCTGCGCCCACTGGTCGGCACGGCCAGCATTGAGCGCACCATGCGTGGTGGCCCAGGTATGCGAGAGACTACCGACGCACTGCGCGTTCATGGCGGGATCGGTGGTGTCGTAACGGAACGGCGCGATCAGTGCAGAGGCATCCTCCTGGCGCGGCTGGAACCACACCGGGCGGCCATTGGGCAGGGTCACCGGGAAGCGGTCATTGTAGCCGCGCACGCCCGACAGATGCCCGAGGTAGTGGTCGAAGGAACGGTTCTCCTGCATGAAGACCACGATATGCTCGACATCCTCGATGCTGCCGGTGCGCCCCTGCGGAGCGATCGCCATGGCCTTGCGAATGGAGGCCGGCAACATCGCAGTGGCGCTCGCCGCCCCCGCCAGGGTGGCAGAAAATCTTAGAAAATCGCGTCGGGAATGGCCGCCCATGATCCTGGCTCTCATGTGGACAGCCAGGCAATACAAGGCATTGCGCGCTTGGCCTGGCCGCACCGGTTGGTTTGGTCGAGGCGGAAGTTTAAGGTGGCGATCTGACAGCACGATGACATCGCAGGCGGGCCTGCGATGTCATCGTCCATGCAGGATCATGGATCAGGTTTGCTGCAAGGCCGAGTCCAGCAACTCTATCCAGTGCCGCACCGGGGTATCGGTGCCGGATTGCAGATGAGTGACGCAACCGATATTGCCGGTGACGATCATGTCCGGGTCGGTGGCTTGCAGCTTGTTGATCTTGTTGTCGCGCAGGCGGTAAGAGAGTTCCGGTTGCAGGATCGAATAGGTGCCGGCCGAGCCGCAGCACAGGTGGCTGTCGGCGCACAGCTGCACATCCACCCCGGCCGCGCGCAGGATGCCCTCGACCTTGCCACGGATCTGCTGGCCGTGTTGCAGCGTGCAGGGCGGATGGTAGGCCACGCGCTTGCCGTTGAAGTGCTTGAGCTGGTGTTTCAGTTCTTGCTCGAACTCGGACAGGATTTCGCTGA
Organism: Herbaspirillum sp. B65; assembly: GCF_000333555.1. Classification (NCBI taxonomy): domain Bacteria; kingdom Pseudomonadati; phylum Pseudomonadota; class Betaproteobacteria; order Burkholderiales; family Oxalobacteraceae; genus Herbaspirillum; species Herbaspirillum sp. B65. The sequence goes on from NZ_BADI01000953.1 coordinate 39,995, forward strand.
TGTCGCGCGTCATGCGCGAAATGCGACGGGCCTTCTCGGCATAGGCCGGGTCATGTTGCAACAGGTGGCCGTATTCCTTGACGGTGGCGCCGCAACCGGAGGCGTTCATGACGATGGTATCGGCGCGAATGCCATCGCGGCCTTCGATGTAGGGCCACCAGGCATCGATGTTGCGCCGCATGTCGTCCAGTCCGCCGTCCTGGTCATTCATGTGATAGCGGATGGCGCCGCAGCAACCGGCCTTGGGGGGCGCGAACAATTGCACGCCCAGCGCATCCAGTACGCGGGCAGTGGCGCTGTTGATGTTGGGCGACATGGCGGGTTGCACGCAACCTTCCAGGTACAGCATCTGGCGCGCATGGCTACGCGTGGGCCAGGCACCGGCCTGCTGCGGCGGTGGCACCTTGTTCTGCAACAGCTTGGGCAAGAGCGGGCGCACCAGTTGGCCAGCCTTCATTGCCGGGCGGAAGATCCACTTGCGCGGCACCAGTTCCTTCAAGGCGGTACGCATGAGGCGCTGGCCCAAGGGCCGAGGCACCTGCTGCTCCACCACCTTGCGACCGATATCCACCAGGCGGCCATACTGCACACCGGAGGGGCAGGTCGATTCGCAATTGCGGCAGGTCAGGCAGCGGTCCAGGTGCGATTGCGTGGCCGCGGTGGCAGGCTTGCCTTCGAGCACCTGCTTGATGAGATAGATGCGGCCACGCGGGCCGTCCAGTTCATCGCCCAGAAGTTGGTAGGTCGGACAGGTGGCGGTACAGAAGCCGCAATGCACGCAGGAGCGCAGAATGCTGTCGGCTTCCTGGCCGGCCTGGGTGTTGCGGATGAAATCGGCTAAGTAGGTCTGCATGAGTGGTCGCTGGCTAAGGAAAGCGCTTACAGGCTGGCGTACAGGCGGCCGGGATTGAAGATGCCGCGCGGGTCGAATTGCTGCTTCAAGTTGCGGTGGATCTTTTCCACCGCCGGTTGCAGCGGATGGAACACCCCGATGGCCTTGTCGCCACCGCGATGCAGGCTGGCATGGCCGCCCACGGCCAGCGCCGCAGCGCGGATGCTGACCGCATCGAGCCGGCTGTCCGGGCGCAGCCAGCGCTGGGCCCCGCCCCACTCGATCAGTTGCCGGCCCGGCAGGTCGATGGGCGGCGCCACCGAAGGAACGGACAAGCGCCACAGCGGTGCCTGCGGATCAGCGAAGAAGGGATGCGTCTGCTCACGCAGGTCGGTCCAGACATCTTCAGAATGAATTAACTCAGTGCCGCCCAACTTTGCGATGGCTGAATCAACGGCCGCCTGGGCGCCGGCCAAACGGATCGTGAGCACATTGTCGAGCCAGGCGCTGGCCACCAGCGGCAGCGGCTGGCCAGCACTCTGGTTCAACAGCCGCAGTGCGCCTTCCTGGTTGATCTCGAAGACCCGGGTGCTGCTGGAAAAGGGCCGCGGCAAGACCTTCAGCGACACCTGCAGGATCAGTCCCAGCGTGCCCATCGAGCCGGCCAACAGGCGCGCGATGTCATAGCCGGCGACGTTCTTCATCACCTGGCCACCGAAATGCAATTGCTCGCCCTGGGCATCCATCAATACCGCACCCAGCACGAAGTCGCGTACCGCGCCAGCACTGGCGCGCGCCGGGCCGGACAGGCCGGCGGCCAGCATACCGCCCACGGTGGCGGCGCCACCGAAGCGCGGCGGCTCCCAGGCCAGCATCTGGTTGTGCTCGGCCAAGGCGGCATCGATCTCGGAGAGTGGCGTGCCGCAGCGCGCGGTGATGACCAGTTCGGTCGGTTCGTAATCGACGATGCCGCGGTAGGCCCGCGTGTCGAGCACTTCGCCCGATGGCGTCTGGCCATACCAATCCTTGGTGCCGCCGCCGCGAATCTGCAAGGGACGGCCTGCCAGGATGCGTTCACGGAACGAGACCAGCACGGCCTCCAGGTCTTGTTGCGCTTGTTGAGCTTGCTCTTGCATGGTCAGAATCTCGGCAGGTCGGGGAAGCGCAGTTGGCCGCGCTGCACGTGCATCTTGCCGTACTCGGCACAGCGATGCAGGGTAGGAATGGCCTTGTCGGGGTTGAGCAGGAAGGGGGGATCGAAGGCGCGCTTCAACTTGAAGAAACTCTCGCGCTCGGCCGGCGAAAACTGTACGCACATGGAATTGATCTTCTCGATGCCCACGCCGTGTTCGCCGGTGATGGTGCCCCCCACTTCCACGCACAACTCCAGGATCTCGGCGCCGAACAGTTCGGCGCGGTGGAATTCGTCGGCCAGGTTGGCATCGAACAGGATCAGCGGGTGCAGGTTGCCATCGCCGGCATGGAACACGTTGGCGCAGCGCAGGCCGTATTTCTTTTCCATCTCGGCGATGCCCAACAGCACTTGGGCCAGTTGCTTGCGCGGGATGGTGCCATCCATGCAGTAGTAGTCGGGCGAGATGCGGCCCGCCGCCGGGAAGGCGTTCTTGCGGCCGGACCAGAAGCGCAGGCGCTCGGCCTCCGACTGCGAGCAGGCAATGGCGGTGGCGCCGCTGGCATTGAGCACGTCGGTCATGCGGCCGATTTCCTCTTCCACTTCCTCGGCGGTGCCATCGGATTCGCACAGCAGGATGGCTTCGGCGTCGATGTCGTAGCCGGCCTTGACGAAGGGCTCCACCATGCGCGAGCTGGTCTTGTCCATCATCTCAAGACCGGCCGGAATGATGCCGGCCGCAATCACATTGGCCACCGCATTGCCGCCCTTTACCACGTCATCGAACGAAGCCATGATCACGCGTGCGGCCTGCGGCTTGGGCACCAGCTTGACGGTCACTTCGGTGACCACGCCCAACATGCCTTCGGAACCGATGAACACCGCCAGCAGGTCCAGGCCCGGTGCATCCAGGGCGCCGCTGCCCAGTTCCACCACGTCGCCTTCGATGGTGACCATACGCACGCGCAAGACGTTATGTACCGTCAGGCCATATTTGAGGCAGTGCACGCCGCCCGAATTCTCGGCCACGTTGCCGCCGATGGTGCAGGCGATCTGGGATGACGGGTCCGGTGCGTAATACAGGCCATGCGGGGCGGCGGCTTCAGAGATGGCCAGGTTGCGCACGCCGGGCTGGACCACGGCGGTGCGCGAATACTTGTCCATCTTGAGGATCTGGTTGAACTTGGCGGTGGACAGCACCACGCCATCGGCAATGGGCATGGCGCCACCGGACAGACCCGTGCCGGCGCCACGCGGCACGATCTGCACCTGCAGGGCATGGCAGGTCCGCAGGATGGCCACTACCTGGGCCTCGGTCTCTGGCAGTACCACCACCATGGGCAACTGGCGGTAGGCGGCCAAGCCATCGCATTCGTAGGGGCGGGTGTCTTCCTCGTCGAACAGCACGCAGTGCGCGGGGACGACCCGGCGCAGGGCATCGACGACTTCGCGCTGGCGCGCCGGCGCGAAGGACGGTTGGGCGGGAGCATTCATGCTGGACCTCGGCGGTAAGCTAGGCAGGCGTGTGGGGTGTGGACGTCCCTCTTGGCGTCCGCTGGCACGGCTCACGCTGTCTCGTTTGTTGTGGGCCCGCTGGGGGCGGGCTTGTTCGATCCGACAAGTGTACCGAATTTTGCCCGCATGGACGGCACGCTGTAGCTACCCGCCCGACTGAAAAGAATTGCCGGCCGCAGTGAATTATTTTCAGGGCGGCCGTGGACAAGGCCGTGCCCTGGCGCTTTCAGAGGTTGCGGAAAGCGTTCTGCATCCAGTTGATGAAGGTATCTACCTCGGGGCGTTCGCGCACGGCGCGCTCGTAGACCACGTAGTAGGCGTGCGGCGGAGTGCGCAGGCGCACGTCGAACAGTTCCACGATCTCACCGCGGGCCAGCAGTTCTTCGGCGAAATGCTGGCGCGTCAAACCGATGCCATAGCCATGGCGCACCGCCTCCAGCAGCAAACCCAGGTCATCCACCCGCAGGCCCGAGGAGGGTTCCACCCATTCCTTGAGCCCCGCCGCCTCGAACCAGGGCTGCCAGGGTTCCAGTGCCGAGCGCAGCAGCGTGGCGTGCTGCAGGTCGGTGGGGGTCTTCAGCGGCGGCAGCGTCTTGAGATAGCCGGGGCTGGCGACGGCGAAGGCCGGCTCCTCGAACAGCTTCTCGGTGATGATGTTGGGATAGTTGCCGGCACCGAAGCGGATTTCGACATCGCTCTCCGAGAGCGACAGGTCGTACAGCGGCACCGACAGGTAGAGCTCCACCACGATCTCCGGGTGGCGCTGGGTGAAGTCGGCAATGCGCGGCATGAGCAGGTAGCGCGCAAAGGTCGGTGGCAGCATCACCTTGATCTTGGGTTGCATGGCGGCATTGCGATGCGGCATCGGGAAGTCGGTCAGCGTGCGCAAGGCCGAGCGCACCACATCGAGGTAGCGGCGACCGAATTCGGATAGACCGATGGAACGACCATCGCGATAAAACAAGCGCTCACCGACGAAGTCTTCCAGCAGGCGGATGCGGTGCGACAGCGCCGAGGGCGTGATGCACAGCTCCTCGGCGGCAACCGCAAAAGAGTTGTGACGGGCCGCCGCCTCGAAGGCGGACAGGGCATGGACGGGAGGTAGGCGGGTAGCCATGGGTGGTGGATTCCTGCTGCGTGTTCAAGCAAAACTGATGAAAACTAACATGGCGAAACCGAAAAACTAAGTCCTTGCACCTGGCCAGCCTGGCGCATCGGAATCACTGCTCCCAGCGCAGGATCTTGCCGGGGTTCATGATGTTCTTGGGATCGAGCGCATGTTTGATGGCGCGCATGACGGCAATGGCGCCCTCGCCATGCTCCTGGACCAGGAAATCCATCTTGTGCAGCCCCACCCCATGCTCGCCGGTGCAGGTGCCATCCATGCCGATGGCGCGCGCCACCATGCGAGCGTTGACGCCTTCGGCGCGGGCGATGTCGGCCGGGTCGTTGGGGTCCACCATCATCTGCACGTGGAAGTTGCCGTCGCCGACGTGGCCGATGATGGCGTGGGTCAGGCCCTGCTCTTCGCAATCGGCCTTGGTGGCCAGCACGCATTCGGCCAGGCGCGAGATCGGGACGCAGCAGTCGGTGGAAATGGCGCGCGCACCGGGACGCAATTGCAGCAGCGCGAAGTAAGCGTTGTGACGGGCGGTCCACAGGCGGCTGCGGTCTTCGGGCCGGGTGGCCCATTCAAAGCCGCACGCATGGTTTTCATGGGCGATATCCTGCACCAGCTCGGCCTGTTCCTTGACGCCGTTGTCGCTGCCGTGGAATTCGAACAGCAGCAGCGGATTGACCGGCAGGCTCAGCTTGTCGTGGGCATTGATGGCGCGCACGCCGTTTTCATCGAGCAGTTCCACGCGCGCCAGCGGCACGCCCATCTGGATGGTCTGGATCACGGTATTGACCGCATCGGCCACGCTGGGGAAGGAGCAGATGGCGGCCGAGATGGCTTCCGGCTGCGGATACAGGCGCACCGTCACTTCGGTGATGATGCCCAGCGTGCCTTCGCTGCCCACATACACACGGGTCAGGTCATAGCCGGCCGAGGACTTCTTGGCACGGGTGCCGGTCTTGATGATCTCGCCCTGTGCAGTCACGACTGTCAGGGTCAGGGTGTTTTCCTTCATCGTGCCGTAGCGCACGGCATTGGTGCCCGAGGCGCGGGTCGAGGCCATGCCGCCCAGCGAGGCATCGGCACCGGGGTCGATGGGGAAGAACAGGCCCGTGTCCTTGATTTCCTGGTTCAGTTGCTTGCGGGTGACGCCGGCCTGGACGGTCGCGGTCAGGTCTTCGGCATTGACGGCCAGTACCTGGTTCATCTGTGACAGGTCTACCGTCACCCCGCC
>NZ_BADI01000952.1:0-6116 GCF_000333555.1 Herbaspirillum sp. B65
TGCTTATCGTGCTTTGCGCTTCGGTCAGCGGCTCGCCCTTGGCGTCCTTGAGCGGCTGGCCGGCTGCGTCCAGCTTGGGGATGGTGTAGTGGGTCACTTCCAGGGTCTTCACGTCCTGATAGGCATGGAAGTTCTGGATGCTGCCCTGCTGCACCAGCACCAGCGCGAACACCACCGACAAGGGCAGCAGCACGTAGAGGATGCTGCGCGTCATGTCCACCCAGAAGTTGCCGATACCCTTGCTGCTGTGGCGGGCAAAGCCGCGAATCAAGGCAAAGGCGATGGCGATACCGGTGGCCGCCGACAGGAAGTTCTGCACCGCCAGCGCTGCCATCTGGGTCAGGTAGCTCATGGTGGCTTCGCCGGTGTAGCCTTGCCAGTCGGTATTGGTGACGAAGCTCAAGGCGGTGTTGAAGGACGAATCCGGGCTGACGTTGGCAAAGGCCTGTGGGTTCAACGGCAGCCATAGCTGCACACGTTGCAGGAGGTAGACCACCAGCGCGCCGATGAAGTTGAACAGCACCACGGCAATGGCGTACTGCTTCCAGTTCATCTCCTGCTCACCATCGATGCCGCTGATGCGATAGAAGATGCGTTCGATGCCGCCGAAGAGGCGATTGACGCGCGACTTGCCCTCCATCACCCGGGCCATGTACCAGCCCAGCGGCAGGGAGAGCAGCAACAGCACGACCAGGTAGAGGCCGAGCTGGTAATAATTATTGCTGTCCATATCAGAAATCCTCCGGCTTGATCAGGGCATAGACCAGGTACAGCAAGAGGGCGATGGAGACCACCAGCCCCAGCAGATACATGAGGTTCATTTCTTATCCCCTTCTTGCCGTTCCAGACGGCTGCACAGGGCGATGAATGCCCACATCGAAATGCCGCAGAGCAGCAGCATGACTACGTAGAGAAAATCCGTTTGCGACATTTCCCACTCCATTGTTGACGTTGTCTGACTCCGTTCCAGGGTCGGAGGCGGAGACAGTGCAACGATAGAGAAAGGGGCATTAAATCCCGGTAAATGTTTGCGGCGAGGGTGTAAACAGGATGTAAACGAGACGTAACGACTCGTGCAATCGGGAGGTGGGGGAAATCGGAGAAGATCGCAGGCGCGTGCGCCCGCACTGGCTTATACGTCGGTGGGGCGGCCCAGTTCGACGCGGTTCTTGCCCAGGCGCTTGGCCGTATACATGGCCTTGTCGGCCATCGAGAGCAATTCTTCGGGGCCGACTTCGCCATCCAGGTTGGGCTGGTAGACGGCCACGCCGATGCTGCTGGAGATGTGCACGGTGGAGTGGGTCAGTTCGAAGGGTTCGCGGATGGTGGCGAGGATCTTTTGGGCCACCATCACCGCGTCTTCCTGCGATTGCAGGTTTTCCAGGATCACCACGAATTCGTCGCCGGCCAGGCGCGCCACGGTATCGACGTCGCGCACCGAGCGTTGCAGGCGGCGCGCGAATTCGACCAGCAGTTCGTCGCCGGCCTCGTGGCCGTAGCGGTCATTGACGCCCTTGAAACCGTCGATATCCATGAAGAACAGGGCCAGCAACTGATCGGCGCGGCGTGCGCGCATCATGCCCTCGGGCAGGCGGTCGCTGAAGGCGCGGCGGTTGGGCAGGCTGGTGAGCACGTCGGTGAGGGCCAGCTCGCGCATCTGGTCGCGGAAGGCCAGGCGCTCGGTGATGTCGTGCAGGAAGGCGATGAACAAGTGGCCGCTCTGGCGCTTGACGTGACCCACCGTGATCTCGACGGGCAGCTCGTGGCCATCATGATGCAAGGCTTGCAGCTCGATGCGATTGTTGATGACCACGCTGGTGCCATCCTTGAGGAACTGCGCCATGCCGCGATTGTGGGCCGCGCGCAGGTCGGGCGGGATGATCAACTCGGCCATGTTGCGCCCCATCGCCTGGTCACGCGGCCAGCCCAGCAGCAGCTCGGCCTGGCGGTTCCACTCCACTACGCGGCCATGTTCGTCGGCGGCGATGAAGGCGTCCTGGGCGTTTTCCAGGATGGCGCGCAGTTCGGCGGCGGTTTCTTCGAGCTGGAGCTGGTTGACCTGTTGCTGGTCCAGCGCTTGCTGCAAGGCCGTGGCGGTTTCGTGCAGGCGGCTGGTGCGCTCGGCCACGCGCTGCTCCAGGCTTTCGTTGAGCGAGCGCACTTCGCGCAGATAACGTTCTTCGCGCTCGACCATGTTGACCAGGGTGGAGGACAGCAATTGGATTTCGCGATAGCTGTTGACCTGCGGGATGGCGACCTCGGCCTGACCGGCGGCGCGTTGCTCCAAGGCCGCCGACAAGGCATTGATGGGGGCCACCAGGCGCCGCGTGAGCACGAAGGCCAGGATCACCAGCACCACGCAGGACAGCGCGCCGACCAGGATCACGCGCCGCTCCAGGTCGCGGAAGGCGGCCAGCGCCACGATCTCGGGCTGGCGCACGATCACGCTCCATTGCAGCTTCATGCCGCCGGTGCTGCCGGTGCGCGCATAGCCGCTGACGTAGCGCTGGCCATCGGGCCAGGTCTCGATCATCGAACCGCCATTGGTGGCCTGCAACGAGGCGCGCCAGCTGGCGGTGTCGATCTTGCTTTCTTCCATGCTCTTGGGGCCGAGGATGACGGTGCCGTCGCTGCGCACGATGATGACCTCGACGTCATAGCGGTTACCGGTCGGCTCCAGCAGCTTGCCCGCGATGTCGCGCGCCCAGGACCAGGACAGGTGCATCCCCAGCACACCGACCAAGTGGCCCTGCATGTCATGCACGGGGGCCGAGAGGTCGACAAAACGCCAGGGATTGGATTGCGGCGGCAGTTGGTGCGTCAGCAGCACAGCCGGGTGGTAGTCGCCGGCGTAGGGGCCCTTGCGGCCTTCCAGGAACCACGGTCGCTCCGCCACGCTGGCGCCTTCCAGCCAGCCCTGGCTGGCTACCATGATGGACCCGTCGAGGCGCGCCAGGCCGATCCAGGCATAGTGCGGCACACTGGCCTGCAATTCGTCGAATATCCGGCGGATGAGTGACAAGTCATGCCCATTGCGGATCGAGGGCCGCAACACCAGTTGCCGCAGGTCGATTTCGCGCTCGCTCATGCCGCGCTCCAGCGCATCCTGCATCTGCCAGGCCAACTGCTTCATGCGCGTTTCGCTTTCCGAACGCGCATAACCGCGGGTGAACTGATCCACCAGGAGCAGCACCGACACGGTCGTGATGAGCACGGTTATAACCACCCCCAGCGTAATCAACGACGACAGATTCGGCGGAGATGGGGCTTTATTGTTGTTCAATTGAGACAAGATACTGCGATACGGCTGGATGCATGACGGCTCCCCTGTGAACCGCGGAGAACACATTCAATCAACAGACTTGCGTGCTAATTGATGAAATAAGTTCTAGGTATTTCGGCATCTTGCCAGAACAGCTATGGTTTTTCATCGCATTTGCCGAAAAACTTCGTGAAAATTTTTCTCACGCGTAAAACTCATCAATCCTCCCTGCCTGTTGCCGTATCAAAAGCCCCGGCGTGAGCGTAAAAGAGCGCAATAGCGAACTTTTCCCGCCCCGCGGGAGATGCAAAAAGACAACGGCGGCGAGCCGGCATGGCGATACGCTACGCCTCGCCGACTCGGCGCATGAACGATATTCAAACGCCCGCACAGACCCCATCGGCCCGTGGATCGGTGGCGCCCTCGATGACGCCATCGGGGTGGACGCAGACCGCACCAGCATGTCCCATCATGTCGGTGTAGTCCGCCACCACCTGCACCTCGTGCCCGGCGCGGCGCAAGGCCTCGACGGTGGCGTCCGGCACCCGGCCTTCCACCTTCAGGTTGGTGGAGACATCGCCCCAGGTGCGCCCCAGCAGCCAGCGCGGTGCACTGACGGCGGCCTGCAGGTTCTGGCCGAACAGCACGTGGCGGGTAAAGACCGCGGCCTGGGTCTGCGGCTGCCCTTCCCCGCCCATGGTGCCGTAGGCCAGGGTGCGGCCATCGTTCAGACGGGCCAGCGAAGGGTTCAGCGTATGGAAGGGCAGCTTGCCCGGTTGCAGTTGGTTGATGCCATCGTCGAGCGTAAAGCTGGCACCACGGTTCTGCCAGACGATGCCGGTGTCGGGCACCACCACGCCGCTGCCGAATTCCCAGAAGATGCTCTGGATGTAGCTCACCACGCGGCCCTGGGCATCGGCCGCGCCCATCCAGATGGTATCGCCCGGCTTGGCCGGATGCGGCCAGGGTGCTGCACGCTGCAGGTCGATCTGCCGGGCTTCCTGGTCCAGGGCCTCGGCCAGCAGCCAGTGTGCGGCCTCCACGCTCATGTGGGCGGGATCGGTGACGTGCTGGTTGCGCAGGATGAAGGCGCGCTTGGTGGCTTCCACCAGAGCGTGGATGTGCGCGAAACCTTCGGCCTGCGCGACGCCGAGTCGATCGAACAGACCGATGATCATCAATGCCGAAACGCCTTGCGTGGGCGGCGGCAGATTGTAGACGCGGCCTGACCTTAATTGCACCATCAGCGGCGGCAACAGCTGGGCGCGGAACGCTTCCAGGTCACTGCGGCGCAACGGGCTGCCGACCGCTTGCAGGCCTGCAGCAAGGCGTTGCGCCAGGTCGCCGCGGTAGAAATCATCAAGCCCCGCCTCGGCCAGGCGGGACAGGCTGGCCGCCAGCGCTGACTGTTTCTGCACCTTGCCCTGGGGCGGGATGCCGTCGGCGGCATAGGTGGCGGCAAAGCCGGGCTGGTCCTTCAGTTCATCCCACTTGTCGCGGGTCAGTTCATGTTGCGAGCGGGTGATGGGCACGCCGGTCTGCGCATGACGGATGGCGTCGGCCAGCAGCACCGGCAGCGGCAAGGCGCGGCCAAAGCGTTGGGCATAGTCGAGTGCGACCGACCAGCCAGCCACAGCACCGGCCACCGTCAGCGCCGCATGAGGGCCGCGGGTGGGCATGGTGCGGTGGCCATGCCCGATGTAGAAGTCCTGGGTGGCCAATGCCGCCGCGGGGCCGCAGGCGCGAATGGCGACCGGTTCCTGCCCCGGTTCGCTGATGACCCAGAAGCCATCACCGCCAATGCCGTTCATGTGCGGATAGACCACGGCGATGGTGGCCGCTGCCGCCACCATGGCTTCGACGGCATTGCCGCCCTCGCGCAGGATCTGTGCGCCGGCTTGCGCGGCCAGGTGATGGGGAGCGGTGACCATACCGCCCAGACAGGTCTTGCTATACAACATGGCTGCCTCCTGATGTGTTGCTGTTCTTGTGCTGGACTACGATGCGGGCATCATACCGAATTAAAAAAAACGGCAGGGACCAGGTCCTTGCCGTTTTTCCTTACACCATCTCCAGCGACTTCAGATCGCCACCCGCTCCTGCAAGGCCGCGCGCGCCTCGGCGGCAATCTCGAAGGAATGCAGCCGCGCCGCATGATCGAAGATCTGCGCCGTGATGATGAGTTCATCGGGGGCATGTTCATCGATGAAGGCTTGCAGGCCTTCCTGTACCGTCTCGCGGTCACCCACCACGGCACAGGCCAGCGAGCGCTCCACGTGCGCCTGTTCGCCCGGTTGCCAGAGCGCATCGATATCCTCCACCGGCGGGCGCAACTGACCGGGCGTGCCGCGGATCAGATTGAGGAACTGCTGCTGCAGCGAGGTGAACAGGCGCTCGGCCTGGCGCTGGGTATCGGCGGCGAAGACGTTGAGGGCCAGCATGACGTAAGGCTTCTTCAGGTTGGCCGAGGGCTTGAAGCGCTCGCGGTAGATCTGCACCGCCGACTTCATGAAACCGGGCGCGAAGTGCGAGGCGAAGGCAAAGGGCAAGCCCAGTTCAGCGGCCAGTTGGGCACTGAACATACTGGAGCCGAGCAGCCACAGCGGTACCTTCAGGCCGGCGCCGGGCACCGCACGCAGGGCCTGGTTGTCCGAGGGCTCATCGAAATATTGCTGCAGTTCCAGTACGTCCTGCGGGAAATTCTCGGCCGTGTCACCGCCCATGTGACGCCGCAAGGCGCGCGCGGTGCGCTGGTCGGAACCCGGTGCGCGCCCCAGGCCGAGGTCGATGCGGCCCGGATAGAGCGACTCCAGGGTGCCGAACTGTTCGGCAATGACCAGCGGCGAATGATTGG
>NZ_BADI01000951.1:0-1423 GCF_000333555.1 Herbaspirillum sp. B65
GCCTTCACCACTTCGCATTGGCGTGCAGCGTTGGCCGCATCCATGCCACGGGTGTAATCAGCGCTGCGCAGCTTCTTGGCCAGCACGCTCTTCTTGACGCCGCGCAGGGCTGCGGCCTGGGCCTTGCTGCGGCCTTCGGCCAGGGCTTCGGCGAAGTTGGCAAACAGCACCGTGAACCACAGCCAGGCGGCAATGGCGAAGATGAAGCCAGCCGGTGCTTCGCCCTTGCCCACCAGGGCTTGGATGAACAGCAGCGTGGTCAGGATGCTGCCCAGGTAGACCACGAACATCACCGGGTTGCGCCACTGCACGCGCGGCGAGAGCTTGCGGAAAGAGTCGGCCAGGGCCGGCTTGACGATCTTGGGATCGAACATCCAGCGCGCAGTCTGCGCAGCGGACGGGATGGCATCGGCCGGTACGGCTTGGGTGCTGCCGGCCGGGGTATTGCTGGAAGAGTTCTTCATATGGGTATCCGTTGCGGGTTGCTCCACCAGGCGCTGCGCCTGGTGGAATCCTTCAAATCATTCACATCGCCATCATTTGCAGGTGTTCCACCACCGGTCCCAGCGCCAGCGCCGGAACGTAGGTCAAGGCACCTACCAGAATCACCGCGCCGATCAGCAGCGCCACGAACAGCGGACCATGCGTGGGCAGGGTGCCGGAGGTGGCGGCCAGGCGCTTCTTGGCAGCCAGCGAACCAGCCATGGCCAGCACCGGCACGATGATGCCGAAGCGGCCCAGCCAGGTGCACAGGCCAGTGGTGATGTTGTAGTACGGCGTATTGGCGGACAGTCCGGCGAAGGCGCTGCCATTGTTGTTGGCGGCCGAGCTGAAGGCGTACAGGATCTCCGAGAAGCCGTGCGCGCCGGGGTTGGCGATGCCGGCCAGCCCTCCTTCCACCATCACCGACAGGGCGGTGAAGATCAGCACCAGGGCCGGGGTCATCAGGATGGCGATGGACATCATCTTCATGTCGAACACGCCGATCTTCTTGCCCAGGTATTCCGGGGTGCGACCGATCATGAGACCGGCGATGAACACCGCCAGCACCGCGAAGATCAACATGCCATACAAGCCCGAACCGACCCCACCGAACACCACCTCGCCCAGTTGCATCTGCAACATCGGCACCAGGCCACCCAGCGGCGAGAGCGAGTCATGCATGGCATTGACCGCACCGCAGGAGGCAGCCGTGGTGATGGAGGCAAACAGCGCCGAGGCCGGGATGCCGAAGCGGGTTTCCTTGCCTTCCATCATGCCGGGGCCGGAAGCGTGCAGCGAGGCCAGCATGGGGTTGGGTTGCGACTCCGAGTACATCAATACCAGCGTCATGACCACGAACAACAATGTCATCGACGCCAGGATGGCCCAGTCTTGGCCGACGGTCGCCCACCAGCACGCCCGAAGCTGGTGCACAGCGCGC
>NZ_BADI01000950.1:0-13324 GCF_000333555.1 Herbaspirillum sp. B65
CCACGAAGGCGGCGTGCGCCTGGTGCTGGAGGCGCAAGGCCAATGGCGCTACCAGGCTTATCAGAGTGGACAGCGATTGATGATCGATGTGCTGCCGGTGCTCGCCGGCAGCACATCGCCAGGATTGCAGGATGGCAAGACCTATGCCGGCGACCGGCTGTCGCTGAACTTCCAGAACATCGACGTGCGCACTGCCCTGCAGGTACTGGCCGACTTCAGCGGCGTCAACCTGGTGGCCAGCGATGCGGTCACTGGCCAGTTGAGCCTGCGCCTGAAAGACTTGCCCTGGGACCAGGCGCTGGACATGATCCTGCAGGCGCGGGGCCTGGAAATGCGCCGCAGCGGCGAGGTGCTGTGGATCGCCCCGCGCGAGGAAATGCTGGCGCGCGAACGCCAGGAGCTGGAGCAGAAGGCCATGATCGCCGACCTCGAACCGCTGCACGCCGAAAGCTTCCAGCTCAACTACCAGCGCGCCGATACCTTGCGCAAGGCACTGGGCATCGGCGAAGACGGCAACACCCAGGCCAATCGCCGCAACAGCCTGTTGTCACGCCGCGGCAGCGCCATGATCGACAGCCACACCAACCAGTTGCTGGTGACCGATACCCTGGCCGTGCTGGCCAATGTGCGCAAGCTCATCGAGCGCATCGACGTGGCTTCGCGCCAGGTACTCATCGAAGCGCGCATCGTCGAGGCCGATGACAGCTTCGCCCGCAACCTGGGCGTCAAGCTGGGCCTGGCGGTGACCACGCGCGGCGCGGCGCTGGGCAATAGCTATGCGGCCGTCGGCGAGCAAAGCGGCCAAGGCAGCCCGAGCAGCCAGAACCCACAGGCCGCCCCGACCGGCCAGGCTCCTGCTGGCCCCACCCTGCGCGATCCCGCCCTGAACCTGCGCGCCGAAGCCCTCAGTGGCGCCACCCCGGGCAGCTTCGCCTTCACCCTCTTCAATGCTGCCGCCCAGCGTTTCCTCAACGTCGAGCTGTCGGCGCTGGAAGCCGATGGGCGCGGCAAGATCGTCTCCAGCCCTCGTCTGGTCACGGCCGACCAGCAGACCGCCCTGATCGAGCAGGGCGAGGAAATTCCCTACCAGCAAGCCGCCGGCAACGGCACCACCTCGACCGCCTTCAAGAAGGCCAACCTGAAACTGGAAGTCACGCCCCAGATCACCCCGGACGGCAATGTGATCCTGGACGTGGACGTCAACAAGGACAGCCGCGGCAACGTCACGCCAGGCGGGCTGGCGATCAATACCAAGCACATCAAGACCAAGGTCCAGGTGGAAGACGGCGGCACGGTAGTCATCGGCGGCATCTATACCCAGACCGACAACGACCAGGAAACCCGGGTACCGCTGCTGGGCGAGATTCCGGTGCTGGGGGCGCTGTTTCGCAGCCAGAGCAAGGTGCGCGACAAGACCGAATTGCTGATTTTCCTCACGCCCCGCATCGTCGCCACGCCGCGCCCGTATTGAGCGCCGCGCCACGGGCTGCGGGATTTTTCCCCGGTGGCGGGGCAAAGGACGGTAAAATCGCTGTTCCAGGCCCGCGGCGCCGGGCGCCAGCCCGCCAGCGGCGGCCCTGGTAGCCGTCCACCGGGCGGCAGGCGACCGTGCCCGCAGACGTGCGGCGCCATGACATTGGCCAGTAGCGCAGAGCGCAGAATTCTTAGATATGACTGGAAGCATCTTCCTTGTCGGCCTGATGGGAGCCGGCAAGACCACCATAGGCCGGGCCCTGGCCAAAAAGCTGAACAAGCGCTTCATCGATTCGGATCACGAAATCGAGGCGCGGACCGGCGCCACCATCCCGGTGATCTTCGAGATCGAGGGCGAGGAGAACTTCCGCCGCCGCGAAGCCGAGGTGATCCGCGAACTGGCGGCCCTGCCCGACATCGTGCTGGCCACCGGCGGCGGCGCGGTCCTGCGCGCCGAGAACCGCGAAAATCTCAAGAAGGGCGGCACCGTCGTCTACCTGCGCGCCAGCATCAACCAGATCCTGCAGCGCACCGGACGCGACAAGAACCGCCCTCTGCTGCAGATCGCCGACCCGCGCCGCAAGCTGGAAGAACTCTCGCGCCAGCGCGATCCGCTGTACCGCGAGGTGGCCGATTTCGTGGTCGAAACCAACCGTCCCAATGTGCAATTCCTGGTGCAGACCATCATCAGCCACCTGGAACTGTCACCCAAGCAAGAGGACTGGCTGGTCAGCCCGGAACCTGACGAAACCGTCGTATTGGAAACCAGCAGCGCCGTGCTCACCCAGGCTGCCGACGGTTCCACCACGGTGTCGCACCATCACTCCACCCAGATCTTCCATGGCGCTGCCAGCGCCCAATCCGAGCCTCATCGCATGAACCAGAACCACGCCTCCAGCGCCGCCTCCCTCACCCTGCAAGTCGAACTGGGCGAGCGCAGCTACCCCATCCACATCGGCCGCGGCCTGCTGGACGATGCCAAGCTGCTGCCGCAGTACGTCAAGGGCAAGCGCGTCGCCATCGTCACCAACGACAAGGTCGGCCCGCTCTACCTGGACAAGGTCGGCAATGCCCTGCGCGCGGCCGGCAAGCAGGTCACCGAGATCGTGCTGCCCGATGGCGAGGAAGAAAAGAACTGGGCCAGCCTGATGAAGATCTTCGATCGCCTGCTGGCCGACAAGTGCGATCGCAAGACTACCCTCATCGCCCTGGGTGGCGGCGTGATCGGCGACCTGACCGGCTTTGCGGCAGCTTCCTACATGCGTGGCGTGCCCTTCGTGCAAGTGCCTACCACGCTGCTGTCGCAAGTGGATTCGTCGGTCGGCGGCAAGACCGGCATCAACCACCCGCTAGGCAAGAACATGATCGGCGCCTTCTACCAGCCGCAGGCCGTCATCGCCGATACCGCCACGCTGCATACCCTGCCGCCGCGCGAACTGGCAGCCGGCATTGCCGAAGTCATCAAGCACGGCGCCATCATCGATGCGCCCTTCTTCGACTGGATCGAAACCAATATGGCCCGACTGGTCTCCAAGGATGACGCCGCCCTGGCCTATGCCATCCAGCGCTCCTGCGAGATCAAGGCCGAGGTGGTGCGCCAGGATGAACGCGAAGGCGGCCTGCGCGCCATCCTCAACTTCGGCCACACATTTGGCCATGCGATTGAGAATGGCCTCGGCTACGGCCAGTGGCTGCATGGCGAAGCGGTCGGTTGCGGCATGGTGATGGCGGCCGACCTGTCGCAGCGCCTGGGCTATATCGACCACGCCACGCGCGAGCGCATCCGCGCCGTGACCGCCGCCGCCGGCCTGCCGACGGTGGCCCCGAACCTGGGCACCGCGCGCTGGCTGGACCTGATGGAAGTAGACAAGAAGAACGAAGGCGGCGCGATCAAATTCATCCTGATCAAGCCGCTGGGCAGTCCCCTGATCACCAACGCGCCGCAGGACATGCTCTTGCAAACCCTGGCGGCCTGCACTGGAGAATAAACATGCACACTGAAGCGCCCGACCACCTCGCCCCCTATGCCGCCCACTCGGCAAGTTCGCGAGGCCGGCGCTACAGTGAGACCCCGCCCGGATCGCGCAGCGAGTTCCAGCGCGACCGTGACCGCATCGTCCATTCCACCGCTTTTCGTCGTCTCGAATACAAGACTCAGGTCTTCGTCAATCACGAGGGTGATCTGTTCCGTACCCGCCTCACCCACAGCATCGAAGTCGCACAGATCGCCCGCTCCTGCGCGCGCAACCTGCAACTGAACGAAGACCTGGTGGAAGCCATTTCGCTGGCCCACGACCTCGGCCACACGCCTTTCGGCCATGCCGGCCAGGATGAGCTGAACCATTGCATGAAGCATCACGGCGGTTTCGAACACAACCTGCAAAGCCTGCGCGTGGTCGATGAGCTGGAGCAGCACTATGGCGCCTTCGATGGCCTGAACCTGACCTTCGAAACCCGCGAAGGCATCCTCAAGCACTGCTCGCTGCACAACGCCCGCCAGTTGGGCGAGATCGGCGTGCGCTTCCTGGAAAGGAAGCAACCTTCGCTGGAAGCGCAACTGGCCAACCTGGCCGATGAAATCGCCTACAACAACCACGACATCGACGACGGCCTGCGCTCGGGCTTGCTGACGATGGAATTGATGAGCGAGGTCGATTTCTTCGGACGCCATCTGCGCCAGGTGGAGCAAGCCTATCCCGGCATCACCGGGCGCCGCGTGATCCATGAGACGGTACGCCGCATGATCAATGCCTTGATCGTCGATCTGATCCAGACCTCGCGCGCCCACATTGCCGAGATCGCCCCGCGCGACATCGAAGAGGTGCGCAATGCGCCGCCATTGATCGCCTTTTCCGATGCGATGGCCAGCGAAGCGGCGGTGCTCAAGAAATTCCTGCGCGAAAAGCTCTACCGTCACTACCAGGTCAATCGCATGACCGCCAAGGCGCGCCGCATCATCGCCGAGATGTTCGAAGCCTTCATGGGACAAGCCAACCTCTTGCCACCGGACTACCAGGTCAAGGGCATCGCCGACGATACCCAGCGCCTGGACAAGCAGGCGCGCAAGGTAGCCGACTACATCGCCGGCATGACCGACCGCTATGCCATCCGTGAACACCGCCGTCTGTTCGTGATGGAATGAATATGCAGGACTGAACGCAGCGTTTCGATACGCTGCGTTTTTTCTCAGCTCATCCTTGGGTGTGTTGTCATCACCTCGTTCATTGCATACCCGCAATGAAATCCTGCAGGTATTGTCCCGCCCACATTTCGTTACATTTTTCCTGAAAATTATTTCCAGTCCCCCATCCGCTCGACGGTACGCAACGGATCGCCGAAAAGCCTTGCCAGGCAAGGATCTTCGACACATTGCGCAGCTGCAATGCAGGCTAGACAAGCCTCTTGTCACTGAAACTGACAGGTGTAAATTTCTGTCAACATCAAGTCCGCACTGATCGGGCCGTTATGCACGAATGGAGCGGCACCGCATCCCGCGCGGCCTTGCTTCCATGGATCCGTCTTCCCCCTTGATGCCCGGATCCCCTTTCTTTTGAGGAGACCGTCATGGCCATTGGCAACACCAGCGGTGTGGACACCAAGTCCGTGCTGCCCAGCACCAACGCTTCCACCAGCAATTCCAACGCCACCGGCGACACCGACAAGCTGCCCGCCACCACCGCCGATGCCGCAGGCAAGGACAAGATCGCCGACGCCCGCAAGGCCAATCTGCTCACCGTGAGCGGTGCCAAGGCACAATTCAACCTGTCCATCGTGCAATCCTCGCTGGAAGTGTCGCTGCAGACCCAGAACGACCCGCTGTCGCTGGTCTACAAGACCGCCATCGAAAACATCAACGACATCCTGCGCCCGCACTGGGCGACACGCCCTACAGGCGGCGTCCTCGCAAGACAACTCGCCGGAAGCGACGGCCGGCCGCATCGTTTCCTTCATCACCAACATGTTCGAGCTGTACAAGAAGAACAACCCGGACAAGGAAGACGCCAGCAACGTCGATGACTACATGAACCTCATCTTCAAGGGTGTCGACCAAGGCTTCAAGGAAGCGCGCGGCATCTTGGAAAGCCTACAGGTCCTGCAAGGCGATATCGCCAGCAACATCGACAAGACCTATGACCTGGTACAGAAGTCGCTCAACGACTTCATCAACAAGGTCAAGGGTGGCAAGCCGGAAGGTGGCGATGGCGAGGGCAGCACTGATAACGGTGATGGCCAGGGCGGCACGCTGGTGGCCAGCGAGACGACGGTGAGCATTTCGGTGTCGGTGAGTCAGACGCGGATCAGTACCAGCGCCTGATGCGCGTCGGCGCAAGGCTGGGCATCAGCCTGCTGAAGGTCGCCTGCGGGCGGCCGTTTTTATTTGTCTTTGGCGATGCCGTCGAGCCATTCGACGGTCTCGCTGAACCCGCTCTTCTCCATGTGGACGTTGGCCGCCCTGAACAACAGAACATGAACGGCGAAAGACAGGATCTGGCTCCCGAGAAACCACAGCCATATTCCCGGCCCCCTTGAAAATTGGAATTCCGGCTCGAAGACGTAGAAGAGCTGGAACGCGCTGACCACACCTTGTATCACGGACAGTATCTTCAGCACCATGGCACCGATGCTGCTGGGATTCAAGTAGTGAACCCATGGCACGAGGGCAGTCACGAGGAGCAACAGGAGTTCGAAGCCGATCGACGATCCGTAAGAACTGGCAATCAGGCGCACCATGGAATTGAAGGTGCCGATGGCGATGAAGACGATCAAGGCCTTCAGCAAGCGGGGATGATCGAGTTGATACACGGGTTTTGATTCCAAATCACGCTCCTTTGCAACATCGAAAAAGTAGAACTACGCATCTTCGCGCGTCACCCGACTCGCATATGCGGTCACGATCACCCACGTCACCGTCAGAAAAATATCAATTGCCATCACAATCTGCGCATCGCCGTAGCTTTCAATCTCCAAACTGAGACCCGCCTGCCGCCATGCCTTTTCCAACAGGAAGAGATAAGGCACCAGCATGAATACGATGATCAGTACCCATCCCGTGAGCGTCGGCATCGCGTAATGCCAGATCAACATAAAAAGCGGAATGAGAAAGAACAGGGAATAACCTCCGGTGAGCGGCAGGCCTCGAAATACGCAGATACCTGTCACGAGGATGACGGCGAAAAACAGATCGGGATGTTTCAGACGCTTGCTCATCATCAGCCCTCAGCACGCTGGGGAACATGGGAAGAATCAGCTAGCCTCATCTGCATGGGATCAGACGTGGTACGGGCCGCATAGGCAATGAGGAACAAGGATGCGAAGAGGAGAAAAAATGTCAGCAGGAACAGTGCAAGATAAATTGCCGGCAGGGACATGAAAGGAAACAGCCCATAAACAAACATCACGCTCCAAAGAATGCACAAGCTCGCTACCGTGGCAAGGGTCGCGATGAGTTGCGCTCCCATCTTAGTGGGAACGATGTAATGCAAGGTCAGAATCAACGGCAATACTAGGGAACAAAACAGAAAGCCTCCATCCATCCACGGATAGATCAACCCATTCAGGGCAATACCGAAACCGGCCAGGATCACAATGACGGCGAGTAGCAGTCGTGGCTTTTTGAGATATACATTCTTCATGGTCGTGGGCAATTCCAAGCGGGATGGTCATGACGAAAGGCACTGGCGCGCTCACTGACTATCGTTGTTCACTTGGGTGGCGTAGAAAATCAGCAGTGCCAGTGCCGCCAACGTGATAAAAAAACGGCGATAGCTGTGCCGAAAGGGCCTCTAAAATCCAGGGAGAAATCAGCAGCGCCCCATATCACACCGATGAGCAACAGGATCGGCAGCACCACAAAGCTGATGATTAGTCTCCATCCCAATCTGCTCGGCCAGGTGTGATGCGCCAGCAGCATGGCCGCAACAACCACCAACAGCGCGCAATACCGGGTTATCCAGGACAACCCGACCAGGCCAAACGTGCCGATGATCAGGATGATGAAGCGAAGCAGCATCGGATGTTTCAGTTGGCCTGGTTTCATGATGCTGGACCGGACATGCAGTTTGTTTCGGAACGGAGAAAGGCGATGTGCAGGGCTTGCAAAGCCATGACAGCCATACTAGGCAGTCCCGCCGCGCGACAGAGCAATAACAGATGCGACGACCAGAGTCGACATCCAACGCGTACACTCATCCTCAGTTCCTTTCCGTGATCGAGATGACCGGTCTGGAGGAGATGATTCAGTGCTGCTACACATCATCGTCAGATTCGGACACAGGGCAGCCATGGTAATGAAGGACGATGCGAGTGCTCACAAAAGCTACGCTTTAAGTGCCATAAATAAAAATAGTTGGAGAACGTAACGCCACTGCGATCGCCAATTTTGAAAGCGCTCAAAAAAAATGGCCGCCCCGACAAGGAGCGGCCATCTTCAGTACTCTTGAGCATCAGCATCCGAAACCGCCGATACAGTGGGCAACACGATCAGTCGATCACCTCACCCACGCAACTTGGCAAACGCCGCCGCCATCGCATTGTTGGCCGGCGCCTGCTCGCGGCCGCGCTGGTTCTGGTGCTGCGACAGGCGACGCGAATCAGTGCGGTCGCCGCGCTGTTCATTGCGCGCGCCCGGGGCCGGAGCAGTGTCGTTCAGGCGCATGGTCAGGGCAATGCGCTTGCGCTTCTCGTCCACTTCCAGCACCTTCACCTTGACCACCTGGCCCGCCTTGACCACCGTGTGCGGGTCCTTCACGTAGCTGTTGGACAGCGCCGAGATGTGGACCAGGCCATCCTGGTGCACGCCGATATCGACGAAGGCACCGAAGGCGGCCACGTTGGTGACCACGCCTTCCAGGATCATGTCCACGCGCAGATCCTTGATCTCTTCCACACCTTCCTTGAAGGTGGCGGTGGTGAATTCAGGACGCGGGTCGCGACCCGGCTTGTCGAGTTCCTTCAGGATGTCGGTGACGGTGGGCACGCCGAATTTCTCATCGGCATACTTGGCCGGCGACAGGCCCTTCAACAACGAGGTCTGACCCAGCACGCTCTTCACATCCTTCTTGATGTCGGCCAGGATCTTTTCCACCAGCGGATAGGACTCCGGGTGGACCGCCGAAGCATCCAGCGGGTTCTCGCCATTCATCACGCGCAGGAAGCCGGCAGCCTGTTCGAAAGTCTTGTCGCCCAGGCGCGGCACCTCGCGCAGCGCTGCACGAGAATTGAACATACCCTTCATATCCCGGTAGGACACGATACTCTGCGCCACGCTGGCATTGAGCCCCGAGACGCGTGCCAGCAGCGGAGCTGAAGCAGTGTTCACATCGACCCCAACCGCGTTGACGCAGTCCTCGACCACCGCATCCAGCGAACGGGCCAGTTGCGACTGGCTCACATCGTGCTGGTACTGGCCCACGCCGATCGACTTGGGATCGATCTTGACCAGCTCGGCCAGCGGATCCTGCAGGCGGCGCGCAATCGAGACGGCGCCACGCAGCGACACATCCAGGTCCGGCAATTCCTTGGAAGCGAATTCGGAAGCGGAATACACCGATGCCCCCGCTTCGGACACCACGATCTTGGTGAGCTTGAGTTCCGGGCGCAACTTGATCAGGTCCTGCGCCAGCTTGTCGGTTTCACGCGAGGCGGTGCCGTTACCGATCGAGATCAGCGAGACATTGTGCTTCTCGGCCAGTTGCGACAGGGTGTGCAGCGAACCGTTCCAGTCGTTGCGGGGCTGGTGCGGATAGATGGTATCGGTAGCCACGACCTTGCCGGTGGCGTCCACGATAGCGACCTTCACACCGGTACGCAGGCCCGGGTCCAGGCCCATGGTGGCGCGCGGGCCGGCCGGTGCGGCCAGCAGCAGGTCCTTCAGGTTGCGGGCGAAGACGTTGATGGCCTCGGCCTCGGCCTTCTCGCGCAGGTTGGTCATCAGCTCGGTTTCCAGGTGCATGAAGACTTTCACGCGCCAGGCCCAGCGCACCGTGTCGGAGAGCCACTTGTCGGCCGGACGGCCCTTGTTGGAGACGCCAAAACGTGAAGCAATGCGACCTTCGCAGGGATTGTGTGGAGCGTCCCACTTCGGTTTTTCTTCTTCGGTATCCAGGCGCAGCACCACGTTCAACATTTCTTCGCGACGGCCACGGAACAGCGCCAGCGCACGGTGCGAGGGAATGGTGGAATAGGTTTCAGAGTAATCGAAGTAGTCGGCGAATTTTTCACCGGCATCCTGCTTGCCCTCGACCACCTTGGATTCGACCACGCCATGCTCGGTCAAGTATTCGCGCAGGCTTTGCAGCAATTCGGCATCTTCCGAGAAACGCTCCATCAGGATCTGGCGGGCGCCATCCAGAGCGGCCTTGGTATCGGGTACGCCGGGGTTGTCGCCATTGTCGGTGGTGAAGGCGGGCTTGATGAACTTGGCCGCTTCCTCTTCCGGGTTCAGGGTCGGATCGTTCAAGAGTGCATCGGCCAGTTCGGTCAGGCCGGCTTCGGCGGCGATCTGGGCCTTGGTGCGGCGCTTGGGCTTGTAGGGCAGGTAGAGGTCTTCCAGGCGGGTCTTGTCTTCCGCGTGGGTGATGGCGTCCAGCAGCACGGGCGTCATCTTGCCCTGCTCTTCGATGGAGGCGATGATCGCCGCGCGGCGGCTTTCCAGCTCGCGCAGGTAACGCAGGCGTTCTTCCAGCAGACGCAGTTGGACATCGTCCAGGCCGCCGGTGACTTCCTTGCGGTAGCGGGCGATGAAGGGAACGGTGGCACCTTCGTCCAGCAAGGCGATGGCGGCAGCGACCTGAACCGGCTTGGCGGCGAGTTCAAGGGCGAGTCGTTGTTCGATAGAAGGCAGCATGGTGAAACCCAGTCAACAGTTAAGCAATTATGCAGTGAGGAAAAACAAGCGTTGGATGATACGCAATTCAGGCTGCCACGCCAATCTTGACATTGGCCGATTGCACGCAAAGCGCGGCACTACGGGCCTGTCGGGCCGGCCCATCGATCTGGCGGGATTGGACGGCAAGCCACAAAGCCGGGATAATCGGCGCTTTCGCATCGCGCGTCCTCGTCTTTTTGCACCATGTCCATCCGTCTCATCGTCGGTCTCGGCAACCCCGGTCCCGAATACGAACAAACCCGCCACAACGCCGGCTTCTGGCTGGTCGACAACCTTGCCGGTCCGGTACGCCTGACACGCGAGCAGCGCTTCAATGCCTTGGCCGGCAAGACCAGCATCGCCGGCCATGAAGTGTGGCTCTTGGAACCACAGACCTACATGAACCGCTCCGGCCAATCGGTGGGGGCACTGGCGCGTTTCTTCAAGATCAATCCGGATGAAGTGCTGGTGGTACACGATGAACTGGACCTGCCGCCTGGCGCGGCCAAGATCAAGAAAGGCGGTTCCTCGGGCGGGCACAATGGCTTGAAGGACATCACCGCCGCCCTCGGCACCCAGGACTACTGGCGCCTGCGCCTGGGCATCGGCCACCCGCGCACGCTGGGCTTGCAGCAGCCGGTCGCCGACTTCGTGCTGCATCGGCCGCGCAAGGAAGAACAGAACCTGATCAACGAAGCGCTGGACAAGAGCCTCAACGTCATTCCCCTGCTGGTGCAGGGCAAGTTCGAACAGGCCATGATGGAATTGCATACCGGGAAGTAAGCCCCTGCCGAGGTCAGATGAACAAAGGGCGCCCGTCATGCGAGCGCCCTTTTCTTTATCCGCTTACTACTTCAGCGAGGACAGCTTCTGTTCCAGTCCCTTGGCATCGACCGCCCCCGGGATGCGCGAGCCATCGGCAAAGAAGATGGTCGGCGTGCCGGTGACCTTGAGCTTCTTGCCCAGGGCCAGCACGTCTTCGTGGGGCGCATTGCAGGAAGCCGGCGCGGCCGGCGCTTCCTTGCCGCTCACCATCCATTCGTTCCAGGCCTTGCTCGGGTTGGGCGCGCACCAGATGTTGCGCGACTTCACGATGGAGTCCGGCGAGAGGATGTTGTACTGGAAGGTGTAGTAGGTGATGTTGTCCACGTCCTGCAAGGTCTTGTGCAGGCGCTTGCAATAGATGCAGTTGGGGTCTTCGAAGATGGCGATCACGCGCTTGCCATTGCCCTTGACGGTCTTGATGGCCTTGTCCAGCGGCAGCGCCGAGAACGGCGTCTGGTTCAGCGAATCGATCTTTTCCTTGGTGTAGTCACGATAGGTCTGCGAATCGACCACACGGCCGATGAAGAGATACTGGGCCTTGGCATCGGTATAGATGACGTCGCCATCGATCTGGATTTCATAGAGGCCGGCATAGGGCGTCTTGGTCACCGAATCAACCTTGGCATCCTTGCCCAGGCGCGGCTCGATGAGCTTCTTGATGGTGGCCTCGGTACTGTCAGCCGCCTCGGCTTGCGCGTGGGCGCTCACGCCGACGACGGCCGACACCAGCAGCAGGGCTGCCATGCTCAGATGGCGCAAGGAGCTCGCACCTGTGGTCAAAAATTTTTTCATACTCGTCCTGATTCAAATCAAACGCGCTTCCAATCTTCGAAGCATCGGCCGCAAAGCCGCGCCAGGACTGGTATCGCACATGTTTTCAATAATGTCGGGGGGGAAGGTGTTTTGCTGGCGAAGACAGCCGCAAAAGCGGCCGCGCTTCGCCAGAGGCCCTACCTTACCTGAAATCGCCGCCGCTTACTGCCCCAACGCATGGGCAATGAGGCGACGCTTCAGGATGGGCAGGCGGTTGACCAGGCTCATGCCGAGATTGCGCACCAGGCGCACCGGCTCGGCCTCGGTGGAGAAGATCCGATGCAGGCCATCGGTGGCGATCTGCATCAGCAGCACTTCTTCCTTGCGGGCGCGGGCGTAACGGCGCAGCACGCGCTCATCACCGCAATCGTACTGCGGCTCGCGCTTGAGCAGGATATCGATCAGCGCAGCCACGTCGCCGAAGCCCAGGTTCATCCCATGGCCAGCCATGGGGTGGACCACGTGGGCGGCATCGCCGATCAGCGCCACGCGGGGCGCGATCATCGCGTGGGGCTTGATCAGTCGCAGCGGGAAGGCCTTGGCCACCTCCGGCTGCAGCGGCGTCAAGGCACCCAGGACCGGCGCGGCCCACTGTGCCAGGCGCTCGGCCAGGGCCGACAGCGGCAGTTGGAGCAGTTGATCGGCCAGCGCCTGGGGCGCGGACCAGACCAGCGAGACGCGATTGCCCGGCAGCGGCAGCAGCGCGATCACGCCCTCGGACGGGCTGAACCACTGATAGGCCACGCCGCGATGCGGCAGCTCGCAGGAGAAATTGGTGACGATGGCGTTCTGGCCGTAGGAGCGGTAATCCAGCCCGATATCGCATTGCCCGCGCACCCAGGAGTTGGCGCCATCGGCCCCGACCACCAGGGAGGCGCTCAGCGACTGGCCGGACTCCAGCGTCAGGGTGGCAGCTTCGCCGGCCACCGCCAGCGCGGTGGCACGGCCCTGGACCACGCGCACATTGGGCGCGAAGCGCAGGGCGGCATCCAGCGCCTGGTCCAGGTTGCGGCCCTCGACGATCCAGGCCAGCGCATCGGTGCGCGCGGCGTAGGCATCGAAACTGAGCAAGCCAGGCCGAGCCTTTTCCGGCACGCCGTCGCCGTGCACGGTCATGTTATCCACCGGGGCGATGCGGTCGGTATCCATGGCATCCCAGACCCGCACCGAGGACAGCAGGCGGTGCGCGGTATGGTTCAGCGCGTAGACCCGCACGTCCCAGCTGGCCGGATCGGGCGCGCGGTCCTTGGGCGGCGGCGCCAGCACCGTCACCTTGAAGCCCGCCTGGGCCAGCCCCAGCGCGGCCGTCTTGCCAACCGCGCCGTCGCCGACGATGCAGATATCAGT
>NZ_BADI01000949.1:0-2102 GCF_000333555.1 Herbaspirillum sp. B65
GGCCCGCGCCGCGCCGATCTTGCGGCCCCTGCCGCGACGGCTGCTGTTGAGCGGCGATCATCCGGCGCTGGGCGCCATGGCGCGGGCCTTCGGCAAGTATGCCGGCCTGGATGCGCAAGTCGCCACCCCGCCCAGCTCGCTGATGCTCTCGGCCCAGATCGCGGCGCAGATTCCCATCGACTACCAACTGGCATTGGCCCTGGCCTGGGAGGGATTGGCATGAGCTGCGGATTCGATTTCTCGCGCTCGCCGGCGCAGCGGCGGCGCATCCGGGAACGAAACTTCTATCGCGCACTATCTGCGGCCGTGTTGCTGGGCTGTTTGCTGGCCCTCCTGCCGGGTGCGCGCATTTTCCTTCATACACGCTCTTTCCAGGAGGCCAACGCGCTATTGCGCCAGGCGCTGCACAAACTCGCGCCGCAGGTACAGCAAGCCGCGGCACTGCGCAAGCGCATCGAGGCGCTGGAAAAACAACTGGCGGCCCAACAGCAATTGACCCTGCGCCGCCAGCAGGCCGGCCTGCTGGTGCGCAGTGCCGCGCAGGCGGCCCAGGCGGCGAACAGCCCACTGCGCCTGCAACGCATCCTGCTGCAAGCCGATCACGCCGAGTTGCGCGGCCAGGCCGTCAACGCGCAGGAGCTGCGCGACTTTACCAACGCGCTGGCCGGCGCCGGCCTGGAAGGTGCAACGCTCAATGACCTGCAGGCCGAGGATGGTGCCTATGCCTTCAGCCTGATCATCCCGCTGGCGCCCCCGACAGCAGCGCGTGGAGCGACACCATGAAGACCTCCTCTTTGCATACCCATCCCGCCCACTGGCCGCTGCCCGCACGCCTGGCGCTGTGGCTGCTGACCATCGTCCTGTGCGCGCTCAGTGGCCTGTTATTGGCGGTCGATGAGCTGGACGACCAACGCCAGGCGGCACGCCAACAACAACAGGACTTGCGCGCCCAGTACCAGGCGGCACTGACGCAGGTGGCGCAGCAGGCCACGCTGCAATCGCGCCAGAACGCGCTGGAGCTGCAACTGGCCGAGCATCAGAACCAGCTCTGGCCACCGGACCAACTGCAAGCCGAACTGCTGCAGGCCAAGCTGGCGCGCAGGGCCAACGAATGTGGACTGACGCTGGAATCCTTCAAACCCCTGAGCGGCAAGCTGGGGGCGGCCATCGTGCTGCGCGGCGGTCATGCCGGAGTGCTGCGTTTCATCGAACTGGTCAGCAGCGCGCCACTGCCGGTGCTGTTCGAAAGCCTGGACATCAGCGCGGTCGAGCATCACGGCCAGGCCATGCTGCAGATGAACGCCAGTGTCAGCGCTCCCGCCGCCAGCCCTGCGCCTGCTGCCCACCCCACCCAGGAGCCCAGGTCATGAAACTGCTGTCGTTGACGCTCTCACCGCTGCTGCTGGCCGCGGCGGTCTATGGCACGCTGCAAGCGGTGCAGCATCCCGATGAAGCCGCCGCCACCCGCATCTGGATGGAGAGTGCGCGGCCACTGCCACCGCCGCCACTCCCCGCCATGCCCGCGGCACCGGCCCCGGCCAGCACGCCGCCCGTGAGCGACGACAGCGAATTGGCCGATCCCTTCCATCCCCAGCAAGACGCGCACGCCAGTCAACCCAGGCGCGCCCCTCCCAGCGCCGATGAGGAAGACGATGAAGCCAGCCCCAGCCACACCTCCGCCCCACCCGCAGCAAGCGCCGCACTCGCGCCTCCCACATTGCGCCTGCTAGGCACATTGCGGCGCGACCAGCACTGGACCGCCATCGCCGAACTGGATGGCGCCACCCATCGTCTGCAGGTCGGCGACATGTTGCCGGGTGGCCTGGGGCAAGTGATGGCCGTGCGCGAAGAACAGATCGACATCGCTCATGCCGGCAACACCAGAACCATCTCGATGGCCAGCTCCACGGGGACAGCCAGCCCCGCGTTGGCACCTCCCTCCGCCACTTTTCCGGCGAAGACCAGCCGGGCATCGCGCTTTACAGTACGCAAGAACAAACGGCGCCTGATCAGGCCGGGAGTCACGCCATGAAGATCCTGTTGCTGGTGCTGGCCGCCCTGCTGACCCAGATTGCCAGCGCCGAAAACCGCCTGCACGCCAT
>NZ_BADI01000948.1:0-7224 GCF_000333555.1 Herbaspirillum sp. B65
CGCCTGATTGCTTGAGGGAAGCAGCTTTCCAGGTTGCCAAATTTACACTCCTTCCACCCAAAAACATCGGATCTTCTTGGCGACGCGCTGATGGGCTGTTGGGCGACGTTCGCCAACTGACGGAAGGAGCAAAAATGAAACACACGGAATCTAATGGGCTGCGCCAAGTAAACGATTTTTTAGGCGGTATCGGCACGCATGGCCTTCTGCAAGCTGGCTACCTGGGCCTGGCGGGGGAGCGCGCATGAAGATCATCGGTTGGATTCGCTACGGCGACAAAGCCGCTTGCGGCGGGACGGTGATCGAAGGCGACCAGACTTGCCTCAGCCATGGGCGTGCTTATGCGTTTCAAGGCGCTCGCGTGGCGTGCCGCAAGAACTGCATCATTGCTGATGGATTTACGCGCTCTACGCTCACCAATGGACGCGCACGCGTGATTCATGGGATGAAGACCAGTGCTGGATGCCCGTTGCACTCTACGCTCAACGATATCGACGGGGTGGGCAATTCAAGCGGTGAAACCATCG
Source organism: Herbaspirillum sp. B65 (assembly GCF_000333555.1). Taxonomy (NCBI): domain Bacteria; kingdom Pseudomonadati; phylum Pseudomonadota; class Betaproteobacteria; order Burkholderiales; family Oxalobacteraceae; genus Herbaspirillum; species Herbaspirillum sp. B65. The sequence goes on from NZ_BADI01000948.1 coordinate 528, forward strand.
CCGAAAAGCACTTTCTCAACGCCGAGGGCGATTGGATGCCTATCAAAGAGCCGGAGCCACACGAAGCCCCCTACGATGAACAACCCCAGCTTATTGCGCCGCCCATCGAAGGCGTACCCTGGTACGTCCAGACGACGGATGGGCGTACATTCTCTGGCCGGGCCGAGCCCGATGGTCAACTGCCGCGCATTGATACCTATGGGGAAGATGAATACCTCGTTTATTGGGGAGATGAGGCTCTCATCAAGATGGAAGAGGCGCAAGCATGAGCAAGATTCTGGTGCAACAAGCCAAGGTGCGGACCAACACCATCAAGGACTCGGTGTGCAAGATTGACGTGCCTGTCGTGAAATTCTCGGACCTGTGGGACAACTACGTGAGTGGCGCTCCCTTCAAGCCGGGGCCTGAGGACAAAGGGGACTACAGCAACCAGTGCGCCTTGCGCGTCAGTGCCACATTTCACAAGGTGGGCATTCAGATGCGCTCCTTCTCGCAGAAGACGGTCAAGCCGATGCCAGGCGCCAAAGCGTTGGGGCGTGTCATGATGGATGGCAAGCCGGCAGCCGTGCGAGCGTATGAGCTTGGCGAATGGCTCAAGCTGCAACCATTCTGCGGTTTGCCCAAGCAGCCAGAGGACATCACAGGCAAGGATTGGGAGTCGAAGGTGAAAGGGCGTACAGGGATCATCATGTTTCATGCGTATTGGACTCATGAGGGACAGGCTGCCGCCAATGCAAGCGGCGGGCATATTGATCTTTGGAATGGGTCACGCATGACCATCAGCGGAGCTGGCAGCTTTTTGGTAATGATGGGGCGCTATCTGGGACGGCAATCGTTTTTCCCGGGGACTCGTTACGGCTATTCTGACCTACGGAATTCAAAGGTCATTCTGTTCTGGGCGGTAGAGTGATCCGCCGGTCCGCTATAGCGTTGTTGTTTGCTGTCCTAGGTTTTTTCCAGCCTGATATTGCTTGGCGTTGCTGAAGCAAAAATATGTGAACTCTTTCCAGGGTTGCGTCAGTGCCGCTCTGAGTTTCACAGATGCGGTCTTGACTGCTCTGAGTTGTGGTCGCTGACTGAGCAGATAAAAGCATTTTTGTTTTATTTCAGCCCGTCGATTGTGTTCGCCGCTACCGCATTCATTTTCAGTAAACGTCGTCATCGGACCATCGTTTGGGGCGCTCTACTTCTCGGTCTTGTGTCAGTACACGGCATATTACTGTGGGTTGGCTATGTCATTAGCATTAGCGGCTGATCTGGTTATTTACGAGGAATAAGTTCTTGTAGCCTCAGGAAAAAACGCCCCAAAAAACGATAAAGCCTTGGTTTTTGCCAAGGCTTTATCGTTCATCTGAAGAACTGTCTACTCAGGCCGCCATCCCACTATGCCGCAACAGCGCATCAATACTCGGCTCCCGACCACGGAACGCCTTGAAGGACTCGATAGCCGGACGTGAACCGCCCACGGCCAGGATTTCCTGCTGGAAGCGGCGGCCGGTTTCCAGCGAGATCACATTGCCGCTGGTGGCAGCCGCCTCTTCGAAGGCGCTGTAGGCATCTGCCGACAGCACTTCGGCCCACTTGTAGCTGTAGTAGCCAGCCGCGTAACCACCCGCGAAGATGTGCGAGAAGGAGTGCTGGAAGCGATTGAATTCCGGCGGGCGGATTACGGCGATGCGGTCGCGCACGCTGTCGAGCAGTTGCTGTACGGTCTGCTGGCCACCGACTTCATATTCATGGTGGATCAGCATGTCGAACAGCGAAAACTCCACCTGGCGCAGCATCTGCAGGCCGGACTGGAAGTTCTTGGCGGCGATCATCTTGTCGTACAGCGCACGCGGCAGCGGCTCGCCCGTCTCGGCGTGGGCGGTCAGTTGCTGCAGCACGTCCCATTCCCAGCAGAAGTTTTCCATGAACTGCGAGGGCAGTTCCACCGCATCCCATTCCACGCCGGAAATGCCCGACACACCCACTTCATCGACTTGCGTCAACATGTGATGCAGGCCATGACCGAATTCGTGGAACAGGGTGATGACTTCATCATGGGTGAACAGGGCCGGCTTGGTCACACCATCGACCACGGCAGGTTCGGTGAAATTGCAGACCAGGTAGGCGATCGGGGTTTGCACGCCTTGCGCCGTCAGGCGGCGGGCGCGGGCGTCGTCCATCCAGGCGCCGCCACGCTTGCCGGAGCGAGCGTACAGGTCGAGATAGAACTGGCCGACCAGTTGGCCGTCGCGCTCGATGCGGAAGAACTTCACATCCTTGTGCCAGACCGGGGCGGTATCGGGTTTGATCTGCACGCCGAACAGTTGCTGCGCCACCTGGAACAGGCCGCCGACCACCTTGGGCTCGGGGAAATATTGCTTCACTTCCTGTTCCGAGAAGGCATAGCGTTGCTCGCGCAGCTTTTCGGAGGCGTAGGTGCTGTCCCAGGCCTTCAGCTCGTCCAGGCCCAGCTTTTCGCGGGCGAAGCTCTTCAGTTCTTCATAATCCTTCTGACCGAAGGGGCGGGCACGCTGGCCCAGGTCTTCCAGGAAGGCGATCACTTCGCTGGGCGACTTGGCCATCTTGGCCACCAGCGAGACTTCGGCGAAGTTGGTGTAGCCCAGCAATTGTGCTTCTTCCTTGCGCAGTTGCAGGATCTGGTCGATGTTGGCGCTGTTGTCCCATTCCGGCTTGGCGCCCAGTTCGGACGCCTTGGTGGCGTTGGCGCGGTAGATCTGCTCGCGCAGTGCGCGATTATCTGCATATTGCAGAACCGGGAAATAAGAGGGGAAGTGCAGGGTGAACTTGTAGCCGGGCTTGCCGTCCTTCTCGGCGGCGGCACGTGCAGCTTGCTTCACATCGGCCGGAAGCCCCGATAATTCGGCTTCGTCTTCCACGAACAAGCCGAAATCATTGGTCGCGTCCAGCACGTTCTCGGAGAAACGGGTGGTCAGCATGGCCTGCTTTTCCTGGATCTCGGCGAAGCGTTCCTTCTTGTCTTCTGGCAGTTCGGCGCCGGACAGGCGGAAGTCACGCACCGCATTGTCCACTACCTTGCGGCGCGCCGCCGACAGGGAGGCGAAGGCCGGGCTGGCCTGCAGCGCCTTGTACTTCTCGAACAAGGCCAGGTTCTGACCCAGCGCGGTCCAGAATTCCACCAGGCGCGGCTGGTTCTCGTTGTAGGTGGCGCGCAGGGCCGGGGTGTCCATCACCGCATTCAAGTGGCCGACCACGCTCCAGGCGCGGCCCAGCTTTTCGGTGGCCGACTCCAGCGGCTCGACGAAATTGTCCCAGGTGACCTCGGCCATCGGCGCTTCCAGTTCGGTCACCAGACGGCTGGCGTCGGCCAGCAGCTTGTCCAGGGCCGGGGTGACGTGTTCGGGCTTGATCGCATCGAACTGGGCATAGCCCGAGAAATCGAGCAGGGGATTGGCGGCGATGTCGGTGGTGGTCATGGGCTCTCGTTTCTCTATAAACATCCGGCAGCCAAGCTGCCGGAGGGGGGTGCGCTAAGGGCGTGCCGATCAGTTGCGTTCGGCGGCTTCGATGGTGTTGACCAGCAGCATGGTGATGGTCATCGGACCCACGCCACCCGGTACCGGGGTGATCCAGCCGGCGACTTCCTTCGCGTTGGCGAAATCGACGTCGCCGCACAGCTTGCCATTGTCATCGCGGTTCATGCCAACGTCGATGACGACTGCGCCAGGCTTGACCATGTCGGCGGTGACGATATTGCGCTTGCCGGTAGCGACCACCAGGATGTCGGCCTGGCGGGTGTGGTGGCCGAAGTCACGGGTCTTGGAGTTACAGATAGTGACGGTGGCACCGGCTTGCAAGAGTAACATCGCCTGCGGCTTGCCGACGATGTTGGAGGCGCCCACCACCACGGCATTGGCGCCGCGCACCGGGTAATCGATCGATTCCAGCATCTTCATCACGCCATAGGGCGTGCAGGGGCGGAACAGCGGCTGGCCGGTCATCAACAGGCCGGCGTTGCTGACGTGGAAACCGTCCACGTCCTTTTCCGGCGCGATGGCTTCGATCACCTTGTGGGCGTCGATGTGGGCCGGCAGCGGCAGCTGCACCAGGATGCCGTTGATCTTGGGATCCTGGTTGAGGGCGTCGATGCGGGCCAGCAGCTCGGCTTCCGTCATCGAGGCTTCATATTTCTCAAGAACGGAGTGAAGACCATTGTCCTGGCAGGCCTTGACCTTGTTGCGCACATAGACCTGGGAAGCCGGGCTGTCGCCCACCAGGATCACGGCCAGGCCGGGTTGCTTGCCTTGGGCGGTGAGGGCGGCGGCGCGCTGGGCGACCTCGGCGCGCAGTTGTTGGGAGAGCAGGTTTCCGTCGATCAGTTGGGCAGACATGGCAGATAAGGCAAATATAAGGATAAGGGCTGGGCTGGGAGGAAGGCGCCGGGCAGGCCGGGGCCACTGAAGGGCGCAAGGCGCCAGAACCCGTGATTATAAAGCCAGGCGAGGGGACCGACGAGATGTGGGGCAGCAAGGTGGTATTGCTGGATTGAAAATATTTTGTGCTGCACTTTCCTTCATGTCGGCTTTTGGGGCAGCGCACGACGGGGATTTGCAATTTCGGTTATGCTCCCGCAACCAAGCATCCCAGCCCCTGATAGATTTTGTAAAGATACAAGGATTACCGCATGACCGATCTCCTGACCCGCCGCCTGCAACAGCTTTCCCAGCCGCAGCATCTTGCGCTGCTGGGCCAGGGCCTGCGCGGCGTGGAACGAGAGACGCTGCGGGTGGACCGACAAGGGCAATTGGCGCAAACGCCGCATCCGGTGGAGCTGGGCTCGGCGCTGACCAATGAACTGATCACCACCGATTACTCCGAAGCGCTGCTGGAATTCATCACCCCGGCCATGCCCGACATCGCCGACGCCTTGCAGCGCCTCGATGAGATCCACCGCTTCGCCTATCCGCGGTTGGCGGGGGAATTCCTGTGGAACGCCTCCATGCCCTGCGTGCTGCCGGAAGAAGAGCAGATTCCGCTGGCCTGGTACGGCAATTCCCATATCGGCATGTTGAAGCATGTCTACCGCCGCGGCCTGGCGCTGCGCTATGGGCGCACCATGCAATGTATCGCCGGTATTCACTACAACTTCTCCCTGAGTGAAGATTTGTGGGAAGTCCTGCGCGACGAAGACGATACCGTCGATCCCTCGCTGTCGCGTCGTGATTACCAGTCCGAGCGCTACATTGCCCTGATCCGCAATTTCCGCCGCTATAGCTGGCTGCTGATGTATCTGTTCGGCGCTTCGCCGGCCGTGGCCACCAATTTCCTGCGCGGCCGCCCGCACCAGCTGGAGACGCTATCCGAGGACACGCTCTATCTGCCCTACGGCACCAGCCTGCGCATGAGCGACCTGGGTTACCAGAACCACGCCCAGGCCAACATCACGCCGCACTACAACAACCTGCCGGCCTACATCCGCAGCCTCTCGCACGCGGTCAGCCAGCCCTATCCGCCGTATGAAGCCATCGGCACCAAGCGCGATGGCCAATGGGTGCAGATCAATACCAACATCCTGCAGATCGAAAACGAGTTCTACTCCTCGATCCGTCCCAAGCGCGTCATCAATAGCGGCGAGCGCCCGGTGCAAGCCCTGTCCGCACGCGGCGTGCAATACGTGGAAGTGCGCTGCATGGATATCGACCCCTTCAATCCGCTGGGTATCGGCCTGGAGGCGGCGCGCTTCCTGGACGTATTCCTGCACTTCCTGGCGCTGGAGGCTAGCTGCCTGACCTCGGACGAGGAGGGCGCGGAAAACCGTGCCAACTTCCTGGCCACCGTCAAGGAAGGCCGCCGTCCGGGGCTGCAACTGCACTGCAAGGGCGAGTCCATTGTGCTGACCGACTGGGGCAATCAATTGCTGGACCGCATGGCGCCCGTGGCCGAGCTGCTGGACCGCCATCTGGGCGGCAGCCAGCATCGCGACAGTTTGGCGGCCCAGCGCACCAAGCTGGCCGACCCCGACAGCACGCCGTCGGCGCGCGTACTGCGCGAAATCCGTGCCGCCGGTAATTCCTTCCCCGGCTACACCCTGGCCAATAGCCAGCGCCAAGCCGAAGAATTGCTGGCCCGACCACTGGCGGCGGAGCGCAGCGCCGAGTTCGACGCCATGGCCCAGGCTTCGCTGGCAGCCCAGCGCGACATCGAACGCACCCAGGAAGGGGACTTCGATACCTTTGTCGCAGCTTATCGCGCCAGTACCCTGGGAAATATCGCGATCTGAAGGTTCATTCATTTATATATAGCAATAAATGAAAATAACGCCCCGTCTACCGCCCGGGGCGTTTTGCCATCCGCATTCCATTGATCTCATTGATTGCCTTTAAGTCTTTTCTTTTTGGCATGTCTTTTTATTCACTTCATGCGGGCAAAAACTGCATTCCAAAGCCGTTCTGAAGGTATTTGCGGCATTGCAAACAGGGAAAGAAAACCCCATTCCCAAGGCGATATAGTAAAAATACGAGGCCCTGGAAGCCGCTATCCATGCCGCTTTGCAGCATATTTTCGTATTATGAAATCGATTATCGTAATTTGAAAATTGAAAATTCCCTGATAAAATTCGTCGTCCACACGGCTGGAAGACCGTACATTTAAGCCTGCTGCGCCACCAAAGCCTTGCCCCACGGGCCGGGAAGGGTTGCAGCACAGGCAACACATGACGGCTTTTCCTGCA
>NZ_BADI01000947.1:0-2032 GCF_000333555.1 Herbaspirillum sp. B65
GCCCTTGCAGGGTAGAGCAGCAGATCGATACCCAGCGGCTTGACCAGTTGCTGCGAGAAGCTGCCCATGCGACCCACGAAGGTATCGGCCTTGAGCACTTCATGCGGGCCATCGGGGTTGATGATCTCCCGCCGGTCACGCGGGCGGCGGCGCCGGCGCCTTCGGTGATCAAGCGGGTGATGGTGGTGGAATAGCGGAATTCGACGCCGGCTTCCTCGCTCTTCTTGGCCAGGCCCGTGGTGAGCTTGAAGACATCGCCCGATTCATCGGTGGCGGTGAAGTCGCCGCCGACGATCTTGTTGCGGATCGACGCCAGCGCTGGCTCGATGCGCACCACTTCATCGGCGCCGATGGATTCACGCGGGCAACCGAGGTCGCGCATCAACTTGGCGGCCGGCAGGGAGTCCTGGAATTCCTTTTCTTCAGTATAGAAGTGCAGGATGCCGCGGGTCAGGTGGTCGTACTGGATGCCGGTTTCGGCGCGCACGGCTTGCAGGGTCTGGCGGCTGTATTCGCACAGGGCCACGATGTTGCGGATGTTTTCATCGGTGCGGGCGGCGGTGCATTCGCGCAGGAAGGCCAGAGCCCACTTCCATTGCAGCCACTCAGGGCGGAAGCGATAGAGCAGCGGGGCATCTTCCTTGCCCAGCCACTTCAGGACCTTCATCGGGGCAGCCGGATTGGCCCAGGGTTCGGCGTGCGACACCGAGATCTGGCAGCCGTTGGCGAAGCTGGTTTCCTGCGCAGCGCCGGGCTGGCGTTCGATGACGGTGACGTCGTAACCCTGCTTCTTGAGGAACCAGGCGGAAGCGGTTCCGATAATGCCTGCGCCCAATACGATCACTTTCATCTTGCTCTCCCGGTTTTGCATGAACTTGCTGGTGGTTGTTCGAACGTTCGCATCGCTGAAAAGAAATGCGAACAATGCAAGCATTGTAAGAAAAGCGTGATTGCCGATGTAATCAATACTGGGCGAAATTTTTATGAATAAAAAGAGGATTTTCTACTTTTTATTCAAAAGAAAAAGAAAATTCAGCCTTGATTTACTTTTTTGAAGATGCGAAGCGCGCCATCTCTTCGGCCACCGCGCGCTCCACCGTTTCGGCCAGCGCATCGCGCAATCCTTCCTTGACGCGCTGCATCACCATATCGGAAAGATGGTCCAGCGCCAGCGCCATCTGGTCTTGCAGGTGTTGGTGCAGCACGGTATCGACGCGTTCCAGCAGGCTTTGCAGGACGTTTTCGCGGATTTCCTGTTCCCATTGGCGATATTGCTCGGCGGCCGGCGTGACCGCCAGCGGCGTCGGAACGGCGGCCAGGATCGGCGCTGCTGCGGCTGGCGCCTGATAGCTGGCCGCTGCGGGTTGCAGGTGGAAGGCGCCGGGCTGGGCGGGGGCGGCGTAGTCGGGTGCAGCCGGGGCCAGCGGGATGACCTCGGTCAGCAGGGGAATGGAGTGATCGTCTTGATTCATGGCAATACCTGACAGGGGAGCGGGCTCAGGCGGCCACGTGATGCGAGAGGGGGTAGCCGCGTTCCTTGTAGAAGCGATAGCGGTCACGGCCGGCGGCCTTGTCGGCGTCGTCGGCGGAAATGATTTCCAGCAGGCGTTCGAAGCGGGCGAAGTGCGCTGGCGTATCGCTGCCCAGGTTGATGAGGATCTGGTGGTGCGGCAATTCGCTGGCATCGTCGGCCATCAGGATGATGGGCGTCTGCGCGGCCAGCGGGTCGCCGGCCATCACGTGCGGCAGGAAATCCTGCTCGGAAAAGCTCCAGAGCGCCTGGTCCAGTTGCTGCAGTTCGGCGCGGTTGCGCGCGCGCAGCACGATGTTGGCGCCCGCGGAGCGCGCCTTGCGCACCAGGCGGCAGACGTAGGCGATCTTTTGCGGGACGTTGCTGTGGAAGTCGATTCGGGTCATGCCGTCAGTATAGTGGGTCGTGCTGCGGTGTGCCATTGGGAGGGGATAAAGAAAGCCCTTTACCAGGGCAGGCTGTCATCCATCTGAACGTGCATTCTGCCGGCTCTGTTTGAAT
>NZ_BADI01000946.1:0-4207 GCF_000333555.1 Herbaspirillum sp. B65
GCCCGCCGACGCTGCCGTGTGTTGCGCTTGATGACCACCCGTGGCGATAGCCAGTTCAATACCACCGTCTATTCGCTGGATGACCGCTTNCGCGGCGTCTGGGGCACGCGCCGGGTGTTGTTGATGAACCTGCGCGACCTGCAGCAGCAGGGCCTGGCCGCAGGCGATTTCGTCACCGCCGAGACGGTCTCGGCCGATGGCGTGACGCGCCGCGTCGAGCACCTGCGGGTGGAGCCGTTCGATATCCCGGTGGGTTGCGTGATGGGCTACTTCCCCGAACTCAATGCCCTCATTCCTTTGTTCCACCATGCACGCGGCAGCAAGGTACCGGCGGCCAAGTCGATTCCGATACGGTTGATGGCGCAGAGCAGTGAGCCGGTGTTGGCTTGAGGTGCGCCGAGTATTTTCGAGAGTGTGTTAGTCAATCGAGTCGCTTGCTTGCGGCGAGCCGCGGCTGCGGGCAAGCTGGCACGCTGACTTGGGGGAAATAAGTCCAAGTTTCAATATCGGCTCCGGGTTGGCCATTATCGAGTGTTCTTCAACTTTGACGGGAATGTTCGCATCGTCTCCATCGAGGAAGTGCACAAGCGCGATGAACGCACCTACTAACATCCAGATCATCCATGGCGCCGACGGCAAGCCTGCCTTCGTCGTTATTCCTTATGCCGACTACCTGAAGGGACATCCCGCTGAAGATGAGCAATACGTTCCGCACGAAGTGGTAGCGATGATGGTGGATCACCAATGGACTGCCATCCGCAGCTGGCGTGAACATTTGGACCTGACCCAGCAGGAAGTGGCGGCGCGCCTGGGCATTTCGCAGTCGGCGTATGCCCAGCAGGAAAGCAGCAGGAACCTGCGTCCCAGTTCCTTGAAGAGGATTGCGGCGGCGCTGGGAGTGAGCATCGCGCAACTCGACTTTTGACCTCAGAGGTCAGAGCTCAGATGCCTGACTTGTTCCTCGGCATACAGGAGCCGGGCCTAGAAGAATTCCACCGTATCGTTGGTCGTGATGCCCGAGCGCAGCACCCCTGCATTGACCAGTTCCTGGTAGTAGCAGATGCGGTTGCGGCCGCTCTTCTTGGCGTGGTACAGCGCCTGGTCGGCGTGCCCGAGGATCACCACCGGCGTTTCGCGGGCGATGCCCACGAAGCCCAGGCTGACGGTGACCTTGCCCACTTGTGGGAAGTCGTATTCCTGGACGTTCTGGCGGAAGCGGTCGAAGATCTTGCGGGCGTCCGAGAGCGTGGTCGAGCGCAGCAGGATCACGAATTCCTCGCCGCCGAAACGGAAGATGCGGTCATGCGCGCGGAACGAGGCGCGCAGGATGTTGGCCACCAGGATCAGCACTTCATCGCCATACAGATGACCATAGCGGTCGTTGACCTGCTTGAAGTGATCGATGTCCACCACCCCCAGCCAGTGACCCTTGGGCTCGCCATGGTCTTCGTGGCGACGTTCGTTCTCTTCCAGCGAATGCGCTTCGTGCGGGGCGATGGCAAAGGCGTAGCGGGTGAACTGCTCATCGAAGGTCTTGCGATTGAACAAGCCCGTCAAGGCATCGCGCTCGCTGTAGTCGAGCAGGCTCTGGTAGTTACAGTAGACGTGGAAGATGCCATTGATCACGTCCATCATGGCCGGCGTGAAGGCGCTCTGGCTGCGGATCTCCAGGCAGGAATTCATCTTGCCGTGCAACCACACCGGCAGCCATAGCAGGTGTTCGCCGCTGTCCGTGGTTTCCTGATATTCGTTGAGGTGATTGCGGATACAGGCCAGCATGGCCGGATAGGCCGCCAGCGGTTCCTTGGGATCGTCGCTGGTCAGCTCGGCGATGGTATGGACGGTGCCATCGCGAATGACCATCTTTTCCTGCACGAAGTATTCGTCGCGCAGGGTGAAGATGTCCAACATGCGGATGGACTGCACCTCGGTCAACTGGTACAGCGCAGAGATGACGGAGATGGCCAGGCGGGAATGTTCCCGGTGGGCCGTGATTTCTACCAGATGCTTGAGCAGTGGTTTTTTCATCTCTTCGTCGATGTCCTGCATGAGCCCATTATGTTCTGTATGTCGGTACTCGGCTTTGCTTGCCCCTTGGCGCCGGGCATGGGTGCGGCGCACTTGCCATGAACGAGTACCTGGACCGTGGCCGGCACGCAGTCAGGCGCACGTCAGGTCGTACAGCGACCCCTAGACTGCCCGGATGCAAGATTGACCCCATCAAGCTAGCACGGAAGCAAAAGGATTTTACAGGCGGCAAGCATTGTAATGAAGCAGTTTCTGCATTTGCCTGCCGAAAATTTGACTTTAGTTTCCATGTGGAAATTTTAAGTCTTGCGTGACTTTTACTTACGCTCGAGTTTGCTGAAATTTTAACTGTCTTCATGCTGCCTGGATATAAGTGCGCTCGGTAATCCAGACGTGTAGCGGCTTTGACGTACATATCCGCTTTATTAAGCAGGTCCCCGACGATCTCCCTGGATGGGAAATGGCCCACGGCCCATGGGCCATTTACTTATAAAAATCGCCGGTCCCAAGGCCGGCGAATTCTATCTATATCATTTGCAGTTTATTGCGTATTTCCGCCTTGGCCCACCGGTCATGCGGATCAAGCGTAGATGATCAGCAGGGCCACGGCGATGATGAGGCTGAACTTGGTGATCTTGTAGACCGTCTTGTTCCAGTTCTTGAAGCGGCGGCGATACTGGCCCGCCAGCCAGACGAAGCGGAACAGCTTGTTGACGCGTCCGGTCTGGTCGCCGGTTTCGTTGGGCGAGGACGCCGCGGTCATCATGGTACGCCCCAGGAAGCCATTGATGGCTTCGGCCCAGCGATAGCGCAGCGGACGCTCGACGTCGCAGAAGAGGATGATACGGTTCGTCTCGGTGCCGTTCTGCGCCCAGTGGATGAAGGTCTCATCGAACACCACGCTCTGGCCATCGCGCCAGCTATAGCGCTGGCCATCGACTTCGATGAAGCAGCGGTCATCGTTGGGAGTGACCAGGCCCAGATGGTAACGCAGCGAACCGGCAAAGGGATCGCGGTGGCGATTGAGGGTGCCGCCCGGGGCCAGTTCAGCAAACATGGCGGCCTTGACGCTGGGAATGCGTTTGAGGATCTCGACCGTCTTGGGGCAGAACTTTTCAGCCGAGGGGTGGCTGGCGTTGTACCACTTCAGATAGAAGCGCTTCCAGCCGGCCTTGAAGAAGGAGTTGAAACCGGCATCATCATTCTTTTCTGCGGCCTTGATCTTGGCCATCTCGCGCAGGGCTACGGCTTCATCGCGGATCACTTCCCAGTTCTGGTCGATGATGGCCAGGTCCTGGAACTCCTTGACCGCCGGGTAGGGTACGGCCGGTACGCGCGAGAAGGCGTACATGAACAGGTTGATGGGCGACATGATCGACGAATGGTCGAAGAACTGCCGCAGGAAGGGCAGACGCACGCGGCCACGGAAGTGGATGAAGAGGATGGAAAACAGATATATGAAGACAATAGCCCACTTCATTGCAGGATCCTTTGATGTTGCTGGCCTTTTTATATGAAGCAAAAGGCCGGGACGGATATTCGTCCATATGAGGGTGAGGCCGGAGAGATCAATGCTGATATCAGGCAAAGGCAGCCGTAAGGCGCAAGATGCGTGATGATGAGCTTGGATTTCCGGTGGCTGCGCAGCCCCGGCAAGCTGCCGGCAACGCAGAGCAAGCGGGGATTCTACACCAAGGGGGTGTCAGCGTTTGTAAGCGGTGGGTATTGCCCTATGTGAATGTTCTTGCAATAGGGGCTGCGCTGACCCAGATCAAAAGGGCAAAAAAAAGGACCGGGAATTCCGGTCCTTCTGGGGAGGTGAAGAAAAACGCTCAAGCCGCCTGGGTCACCACTTGGCGCGCACGGTTCCAGCGCGGCAGGCCGGTGAAGGCGAAATCGATTTCCGGCACGTGACCGGCGACGATCTCGGCAATGGCTCGGCCCGAACCGCAACCCATGGTCCAGCCCAGGGTGCCGTGGCCGGTGTTGAGGTAGAGGTTGGCGAACTTGGTCTTGCCCACATACGGCACGTTGGAGGGCGTCAGCGGACGCAGACCGGTCCAGTAGGTCGGGTTCTCGTAATCGCAGCCATCCGGGAACAACTCACGGGTGCGGCGGGTGATGGCTTCGCAGCGGGTGGTGTTCAGTTCGCGGATGTAGCCGTCAACTCGCAGGGCCG
>NZ_BADI01000945.1:0-14908 GCF_000333555.1 Herbaspirillum sp. B65
CCGAAGGGAGGGGCCCGTTTGGGCGAATTGTGCGTTAAGAATTTGGGTCAAGACGCCCAGTCTTGACCCAAAATTCGCCCCTTGCACTTCATCCCAAATGGGACTCGCTTGCACTCACGCCTATTGATGAAATGAGTTCTACAAAGAAGCGCCGGAATTGCCCTCGGCAATCACCTCGCCATGTCCATCCGCCAACGCCTCAGGGAGTAGCATGTTGCCAGCAGTCCATCCAGCAGCCCACGCTTGCCAAGTCGGCCAGTGCCGTTACTGCCGCGCTGGGAAGGAGGCAGCATGAGTGTCCAGGCCAACATGCACGATCTGGCGCCTACCGCGGGCGAGCACCGCGACATCGCCTACCGGCTGGAGCGACTGACCGATCTGTGCCGCGAGCTGGGCAGCAACCGCGACATCCCCATGTTGCTCGAACGCATCCTGCTGACCGCGCGCGACATCACCCGCGCCGATGGCGGCACGCTCTATCGCACCACCGACAATGGCGAGGCGCTGCGTTTCGATATCTCGGTCAACCAGACCCTGAAGATGCACCAGGGCGGCAGCAGCGGCCGCGCCGTCTCCACGCCCGAGATTGCTCTCACGCTGCCCGATGGCCAGCCCAATCTGAGCGCGGTGGCCGCCTACGCCGCCAATACCCGGCACTCGGTCAACATTGCCGACGTGTACCAGGCTAGCGGCTTCAACTTCAATGGGATGCGGCTCTTCGATGAGAAATATGGCTATCGCTCCAAATCCATCCTGACCGTGCCGATGCAGGATCACGAGGGCGAACTGGTGGGCGTGTTGCAGCTCGTCAATGCCATCGATCCCGACACTGGCGAGCCGCAGCCCTTCTCCGAGACCGACCAGCGCTTCATCGAAGCATTGGCGTCGCAGGCGGCCATGGCGATGACCAACCAGCAGTTGATCGGGCGCCTGGAAAACCTGTTCGAAAGCCTGATCAAGCTCATCAACATCGGCATCGGTGCCAAATCACCGCACACCGGTCGGCACTGCGAGCAGGTACCGCAACTGGCGATGATGCTGGCCGAGGAATCCGTTAGCGAGGTGCCGCCGGCTTCCATTCAGGTCGAGGTGGCCCGGCTCCATGCACCGCGACGCAACGCGGGGAGGCAGACAAGGTATAGGGCGGCGCCTACAATCCATGCCAACCCGTTCCATGTGCTCGCCGAGGCGGCATAAATCGCCGTGACGATCAGCGGTCCAATGATCGAAGTTAGGCTGGTAAGAGCCGCGAGCGATCCTTGAAGCTGTCCCTGATGGTCGTCATCTACCTGCCTGGACAGCATGGCCTGCAACGCGGGCATCCCGATGCCGCCGGAAGCGAGAAGAATCCACGGCCAGCGCCGAGATTTCCAAGGGCAACAACGACCTGGCGCAACGCACCGAATCGCAGGCCTCGGCCCTGGAAGAGACCGCTGCCTCGATGGAAGAACTGAGCACTACCGTCACCCAGAACGTGGAAAGCGCGCGCGAAGCCGACAGCCTCACCAAGGCCGCCAGCGATATCGCCAGGAAGGGCGGCGAGGTGGTCTCGGAAGTGGTGCAGACCATGCGCAACATCAACGACAGCAGCAAGCACATCGCCGACATCATCGGCGTGATCGACGGCATTGCCTTCCAGACCAACATCCTGGCGCTCAATGCGGCGGTGGAAGCGGCCCGTGCCGGCGAGCAGGGCCGCGGCTTTGCGGTGGTGGCCTCCGAAGTGCGCAGCCTGGCCGGACGCTCGGCCGAGGCGGCCAAGCAGATCAAGGGACTTATCACGGTCAGCGTGGAGCGCATCGAACATGGCACGCAACTGGTCGATCAGGCCGGGCAGACCATGGATGAAGTGGTGGCCTCGGTGGCGCGGGTGACCGACATCATGAGCCGCATCAACGAAGCCAGCGTGGAGCAAAGCGCCGGTGTGGGGCAGGTCAGCGAGGCAGTCACCCAGATGGACCAGGTCACGCAGCAGAACGCGGCCCTGGTCGAGCAGACCGCAGCCGCGGCCGAAAGCCTCAAGGGCCAGGCGCAACAATTGGTCAATGCGATGTCGGTGTTCAAGCTGGCCCAGGAACGCTTGACGCTGGATCTGGTGGAGTGAGCTAGAGGTAAGATGTAAGATGTAAGAGGTAAGAGGTCTGAGCTCTGCGCTCTGCGCAGAGCAGCTCAGACCAGTGCATTGCAGTCCAGGGCAGCGTCATGCTGCCATGGGCTATTGAGCCTCAGCACGTCCGGCCGCAATAGCTGGACGTGGCGCTTTGCGCGCTTCCAACTGCCCGGCGGCAACACAGGCTGGTCGCCGGCCTAGGGCTGCCGGTGTTGACTTGTCCCGTGCCGCTGCTCAACGCTGCCCTCAGGCATTCCCCTTCCCGATAACAAGAGCCGTCCCGCTAATTTTTTGCGTCACCTGACGTATCACGGCAAACTGTTCGGTATGATGGCCGTCCAGTCCCCTGACCCGTCACATCTGCCGTGACATGCGCAGGCGGCAGCGGTCGGCAAGCAACGTGCTCATGTGGTCATGCGGATGTCGTGCTGGATGGCGATGCTGCCGATATTTCCTGAAAGATATATGATCTGTCGGCAATTCGGGCCATGGGCATCGAGGAGTTCCCGATTGACCCGCCCGACCCGGCGCAGCCTGCCTAGAAGGCAGGACGAAAGCAAACACTGACCATGAATCCATCTCCGATCCGCTGCGGCTGGGTCAACCTCGCCAATCCTCGTTACGTTGACTATCACGACCATGAATGGGGCGTGCCCTGCCACGATGAGACCCGTCTGTTTGAAATGCTGAACCTGGAAGGCGCCCAGGCCGGGCTCTCATGGGAAACCGTACTGAACAAGCGCGACAGTTACCGCGAGGCCTTCGACGGCTGGGACGCCGACAAGATCGCCCGCTACGATGAGCGCCGGGTGGCGCAACTGCTGGCCAATCCCGGCATCGTGCGCAATCGCCTCAAGGTGGCGGCCACCATTGGCAATGCCCGCGCCTATCTCAAGCTGTGCGAGGAAGTGGGCGGGCTCGATCCCTATCTGTGGGGCCATGTCGATGGCCAGCCCATCGTCAACCGCTGGGCGTCGTTGGCCGATTGCCCGGCCAAGACGCCATTGTCGGACGCCATTTCCAAGGACCTGGCCCGGCGCGGCTTCAAGTTCGTCGGTTCCACCATCATCTACGCCTACCTGCAAGGCGGGGGCGTGATCAACGACCACGTGCGCGATTGCCATTGCCATGCCGGCTAAGGTGCAGGGACCAACCTACACCAAAGGACGGCGCCAGCTCAGGTGGCTGGGGTCGGGTTTGGTTTACACTCGCAGCCTGCGGCGCGCATTGGCGTTGTCCGAATAGATTCACGAGGCCGGCTGGCGTCTTGCCAGGCCGGTGAAGTTTGGGAGTAGCATGATTTTCGTCAAATGGTTTGGCTGGTCGGTCCTCTGGCTGCTGCCGCTGCTGCTGCGCACGGTAGTGCGCGCGCTCGGCCGCAAGTCGCTCTTCGGGGGCCGCGGTGCCATTCGCCTGTGGTGCGGCAGCCTGTTGTTGCTGGCGGCCAGCGCTGCGCTGGAGTCGCTGGTCCGCGCCCAACTCAGTTCCAGCGACGATGGCCCCAGTGCGGCGCTGTTCGGCGCGGCCCTCATGGAGGGCCTGGGTGGCAAGATCAACAAATGGCTGGCGGCCCTGCTGATGCTGGGCTTGCTGGCGCTGGGCCTGAAATGGCTGCTGGGGGCCATCTTCAGCCGGGCTGCTGCCAGCGAGCGGGACGATCATCCCGAACTGGACCTGGGCCCGCCGCGCCGCGGCAGCATCGAAAGCGAACGGGTGCGCTTGAGCAGCCCGCACGCCCATGGCGGCAGTGGTGCGCGCAGCAGTTTCCCGGCCGCGAGCGAGCGTCGCCCGCCGGTCAGCCGCGCGCCTGCGCCTAAACGCGGGCCGGCCGCTTCGCCGTTCGAACCGCGTCCGCGCCCGGCCCGCCTGACGCCGGCCGCGCCACCGACGCCGCCCGCGCCCCGTCCGGCCGAGGGCGCAGCCCGCGATGACTGGAAAGTCCCGCTCTCGGCCATCACCGGAAACCATCCTCGCCAGCAACACACGGGGCCAGGCGGGCCGGGTGGCCAGGGTGGAAAATGGCCTTCGCTCAATCCCCGTCAAGCCGATCCGGCTGCCAAGCCGCGTCCTGAATCCGAATGGGCGGCCTTCGAAAGCCTGCGTCCGACCGAGGCCATGCTGGCCCGCGCCGCCGCCAGCCGCGCCATCTCCGCGGCCAGCGCAGCGGCCGATGCCAGCCTGTCACGGGCCAGCAATCCGACGCCACCGATTCGTCCCATTCCCTCCTCGATTGCTCGTGGCAACCCGACCTCGACCATGCCGCCGTCACCGGCCACCCGCAGCATCCGCATCAGCAGTGTGGGCCGCGCTGGCCAGCCGCCCGGTGATACCGCAGGCCGGCCGGCCGAGCGCGCCGACCTGGTGCCGACGCGCCTGATGCGCTCGCTGCAGGAGAGCAGCGCGCCTGAACCGTTGCCGCCGTCGGCCCCGATCGTGCCGCTGGCGCAGCAAGCGCCTGCCGAGCCCATGGCACCGCCGCCAAGCTTGCCGCCGCTGCCCACACCCACGGCCTTGCCGCCAGCCCCCGAGCCTGAACCGGTCCAACAGGAACCGATCGACCTCGGCACCTTCAATGCACCCTGGTTCGACATGCTGCCCGATCCTGTGCCTGCTCCGTCTCCTCTTCAGGCGGCGCCGACGCCCTCCTTCACGGTGCATCAGCCGCCCGCCGTGCCGCACTATACGCAGCCGGCTGCCCTGTCCTATGGCGCGCAGGAGGATGAGCCGCACGTGGACATTCCCTTGCCCTCGCTGGACCTGCTCGATGAAGTGCCGGAGTCGCGCATCGAAATCGATCCCCAGCAACTGGAGGAAACCGGTCGCCTGATCGAACAGCGCCTGCGCGAATTCAAGGTGCCGGTGACCGTGCTGGGCGCCGAGGCCGGCCCGGTGATTACCCGCTTCGAGGTGGAACCGGCGCAGGGCGTGCGCGGCGCCCAGGTGGTGAACCTGATGAAGGATCTGTCCCGCGCCCTGGGCCTGACTTCCATCCGCGTGGTCGAGACCATCCCCGGCAAGACCTGCATGGGCCTGGAGTTGCCCAATGCGCGCCGGCAGATGATCAAGCTTTCCGAGATCGTGCATTCGCAGGCTTATCGCAAGTCGGCTTCGCATCTCACCATTGCCATGGGCAAGGACATCACCGGCACCCCCGTGGTGACCGACCTGGCGCGCGCGCCGCACATGCTGGTGGCCGGTACCACCGGTTCGGGCAAGTCGGTGGCCATCAATGCCATGATCCTCTCGCTGCTCTACAAGGCCACCCCCGAGGAAGTGCGCCTGATCATGATCGACCCCAAGATGCTGGAGTTGTCCATCTATGAAGGCATCCCGCACCTGCTGGCGCCGGTGGTGACCGACATGCGCGAAGCGGCGCACGCCCTGAACTGGGCGGTGGAAGAGATGGAACGCCGCTACAAGAAGATGTCCAAGCTGGGCGTGCGCAACCTGGCCGGCTACAACCAGAAGCTCGATGAAGCCGCCGCCCGTGGCGAGAAGATTCCCAATCCCTTCAGCCTCACGCCGGACGCCCCCGAGCCGCTGGAAAATCTGCCCACCATCGTCATCGTCATCGATGAACTGGCCGACCTGATGATGGTGGTCGGCAAGAAGGTCGAAGAGTTGATCGCTCGCCTGGCGCAGAAGGCGCGCGCGGCCGGCATCCACCTGATCCTGGCCACCCAGCGCCCATCGGTGGATGTGATCACTGGCCTGATCAAGGCCAATATCCCGACCCGCGTGGCCTTCCAGGTCTCTTCCAAGATCGACTCGCGCACCGTGCTGGACCAGATGGGAGCCGAGTCGCTGCTGGGCCATGGCGACATGCTGTTCCTGCCGCCCGGCTCGGGTTATCCGCAGCGCGTGCATGGCGCTTTTGTCTCGGATGAGGAAGTGCACCGCGTGGTGGAATACCTGAAGTCCTTCGGCGAGCCACGCTACATCGAAGAAATCCTGGCGCCGCCGATCTCAGAGGACACCGCCCAGGCCGACATGTTTGCCGGCGGCGAGGGTGGCGATGCCGAATCCGATCCGCTCTACGACGAAGCCGTGGCCTTCGTGCTCAAGACGCGCCGGGCCTCCATCTCCTCGGTGCAGCGCCAATTGCGCATCGGCTACAACCGCGCTGCGCGGCTGGTGGAGCAGATGGAAACGGCCGGCGTGCTCTCGGCCATGTCGCGCAATGGCAGCCGCGACATCCTGGTACCGCCTTCGGGAGGCGAGGAATAGGCATTGCAAGACCCCCGCAAACAAAAACGGCGAACCTTTGCGGGTTCGCCGTTTTTGCATGAGCACAGAGGCTAAGTCATCAGATATCTAACTGGGTCACCAGCTTGGTATTGATGTAGGCCTCAATGGCTTCGGTCCCGCCTTCGGAGCCGTAGCCGCTGTCCTTGATGCCGCCGAAGGGCAGTTCCGGCAGGGCCAGGCCCAGGTGGTTGATGGTCAACATGCCGCTTTCCACGCGCGCCGCCAGGGCGTGCTTGGTGTGCGCCGACTTGGCGAAGGCATAGGCGGCCAGACCGAAGGGCAGGCGATTGGCTTCGGCGATCACTTCATCAAGGGACTCGAAGGAATTGATCAGGGCCAGCGGGCCGAAGGGTTCTTCGTTCATCACGCGGGCGTTCAGCGCAATATTGGTCAGCACGGTGGGCTGGAAGAAGTAACCCTTGTTACCAATGCGCTTGCCACCGGTGCGCAGTTGCGCGCCTTGCGCGACGGCGTCGTCGATGAGCGCTTCCAGCGCCGGGATGCGCCGCTTGTTGGCCACCGGCCCCATGTTCACGCCGGCTTCCAGGCCATTGCCCACCTTCAGTTGCTCGGCATAGGTGACGAACTTGTCGACGAAGGCATTGAACACACCCTTCTGTACCAGGAAGCGGGTCGGCGAGACGCACACCTGGCCGGCATTGCGGAACTTGGCCGCGGCCAGGGTCTTGGCCGCCACTTCCACGTCCACGTCATCGAACACCATGGCCGGCGCGTGACCGCCCAGTTCCATGGTGGCGCGCTTCATGTACTGGCCGGCCAGCGCCGCCAATTGCTTGCCCACCGGGGTGGAGCCGGTGAAGGAAATCTTCTTGATCACCGGATGCGGGATCAGGTATTCCGAGATCTCGGCCGGCACGCCATAGACCAGGTTGATCACGCCAGCCGGCACGCCCGCATCGGCATAGGCGCGGATCAGTTCAGCCGGCGAGGCCGGGGTTTCTTCCGGGGCCTTGACGATGATGGAGCAGCCGGCAGCCAGGGCCGCTGAGAGCTTGCGCACCACCTGGTTGATCGGGAAATTCCAGGGCGTGAAGGCGGCCACCGGGCCGACCGGCTCCTTGATCACCATCTGGTAGGCGCCCGGCACGCGGGCCGGCACCAGGCGACCGTAGGTGCGACGCGCTTCCTCGGCGAACCAGTCGATGGTATCGGCCGCACCCAGGGTTTCCATCTTGGCTTCGGCCAACGGCTTGCCTTGTTCCTGGGTCATCAGGCGCGCCACGTCCTCGGCGCGCTCGCGCAGCAGGTCGGCGGCGCGGCGCATGATCTTGGAGCGCTCGAAGGCGGACATGTTGCGCCAGGTCTCGAAGCCCTTCTTTGCCGCTTCCAGGGCGCGGTCCAGGTCGCTGCGGTCAGCGTGGGCGATCTTGCCGATCACTTCCTCGGTGGCCGGGTTGATGACATCGATGGTGCGACCGGAAGCGCTGGCGGTCCATTCACCGTTGATGAAAAGCTGTACGTCCTTATACATGGGCTATCCTCGTTGGTCAGGTTGGGGCAGGGCCACCGCTGCCAGGTGGGCGCGACGGCCGGGAGAATTCAGGCAGACCCGCCGGGGGCGGTCTGGTTCATGCGCATTGCGAGACCACCACGGTGGCGGCGCGAAGACTGTCTTAAGACTGTCTTTATACCACGCGCGATCATTTCGCGTCGCTTGCCCAATCGCCGTCAGCGGCTTCCTACAAGGCTGGACGGGCGGGCAGCAACGAGGAACAATCGAGCTCGCCCGCCAGTCACACCGCCACAACAATATGCAGCCGAGGCCCCTCATGAGCAGCTCTTACGACCCCTTGCGCTCCCGTCATCCTGGCGTCACCGATGCTGCGCCGGAGCCTGCCGATCTCACTCCCGTGCGTGATGAACAGCACGAGCAGGATGACGATGGCCTCTCCGGTGGCGCTCTGGTAGCCGGCTTCGTGCTCAGTGCCGGCCTCGGACTCTGGCTGGGCCGCAAGCGTCGGCAGCGGCGCGCGCAAGCGGTGTCGCCGGGCGCTCCTGCTACCCCTTGCGAGCGCGAGCTCATCCCGCATGGTCTGGAGCGCGCCTTGCGCCTGGTGAGCCTGGCCATGCCGCTCATCGCTGCCTGGCGCCGGGGTTCGGCGCGCGCCAAGGTGGCGGCAGCCAAGGCCCAGCTGGAAAAACCGCCGCCACCCGACGCCCCGGCCCGGGTGGACTCGTCAAGGCCAGACTGGAGCCGCTCCCTTCGGATTACCTGGACCCGGCGGCCGAGGTCAAGATGCTCAAGGGCGGCACGCGCGCCCAGCAAGCCTGGCAGATGACGGTGGCGGCCATCGATGCCTGGATCACCGACTTCGCCCCCAGCATGGGCGCAGCCATCGCCTACTACACCATCTTCTCGATTGCCCCCATGCTGGTGATCGCCATTGCAGTGGCCGGCATGTTGTTCGGCCATGATGCGGCCCAGGGCGAGATCGTCAACCAGATCCGCGACATCGTCGGCACCGAGGGCGCCTTCGCCATCCAGGGGCTGCTGCGCTCGGTGAGCCAGCCGCGTGAAGGCATGATCGCCGCCGGTATTTCGGTGGTGACCCTGGTCATCGGGGCCACGGCCGTGTTCTCGGAATTGCAGAGTGCGCTCGATCGCATCTGGCGCATCCCCGTGGTCAAGCGCAAGAGTGGTGTGTGGCAACTGGCACGCACGCGGCTACTGTCCTTCGGACTGATCCTGGGGCTGGGTTTCCTGCTGATCATCTCGCTGGTGGTCAGCGCCGCACTGGCGGCATTGGGGCGCTGGTGGGGCGGCTGGTTCGAGGGTTGGCAACTGGTGCTGCAATTGCTCAACTTCGTGTTGTCCTTCGTGGTGTTCTCTACGCTGTTTTCGATGATCTACAAGTTCATGCCGCGCGTGACCCTGTCCTGGCATGACGTGTGGATCGGCGCGGTGGCCACCACGGTGCTGTTCATCATCGGCAAATACCTGATCGGCCTGTACCTGGGCAGTACCGGCATGACCTCCGGTTTTGGTGCAGCCGGTTCGTTTGCGCTGTTGCTGCTGTGGATTTACTACTCGGCCCAGATCTTCCTGCTGGGGGCGGAGTTCACCTGGATCTACGCCAACAATTTCGGCTCCCGCGCCAGACGGCAAAAGCTGGTCAATACCGTGCAAGAGCATCACGTGAGCCTGGAACAGGCGCAACAGGTGGTACGCACCGAGACCCTTTCCCGTTGAGGCGAGCGCGCCAGATGGGCGCGTTCCTCCACGTCCCATTGCCGCAAGGTATCGCCAAAGCCGCCGCGCACCTTGCTATGGGCGCGTGTGCTGGTGACTACGCGCACGCTGGCGCTCCAGGCGATGCGCACATCGATGGCTTGCAGTGCCCGCACCAGCCCCACGTCCTCATGGCACGGCAGGGGCGGAAAGCCCCCAGCGCGCAAATAGGCTTGCGTGGAAACTCCGAAGTTGGCGCCGTGGATGTGGCGGTGTTCGTCGCGATCCTGATAGTGACGTGCGAAGCGCTGCTGCACCTGGGGTGGATGGCCCTGCCAGCCATCCGGGCTGACCGTGCCGCATACGGCATCGACTTGCAAATGCAGTTGAGCGACTAGCCAGTCGGGCGCGACCAGGGTATCGGCGTCGGTGAAGGCCAGCCAGCGCGCGCCCTGCGCGATCAGCGCGGCGGCCCCGTGATGGCGCGCCAGGCCCACATTGCGTACCTGCAGCGGCAACACGGTCACGGGATGACGCTGCGCAATCGCTGCGGAGGCATCGCTGCAACTGTCGAGCACCACCACGATGCTCACCGGCTCGCCCGCTAATGCCGGATGGCGTGCCGCTTGACACGCGGCGTGTAGACAGGCGTGCAGGCTGGCTTCTTCATCGTGGGCGGGAATGACGATGCCTATCATGGCGGCTCCTTGGGGGCGGGTGGCGAGTCATGGGTCGTATGAGGTTCCCGTCTTGCGCCAGAGGTCGATCAGGATCTCTTCATCTTCATAGCAAGCCTGGCGCTTGAGGTGGGCGTGGGCATCGATGAGCTGGTGCAGATGGCGCGTGGCCAGCAGGCGGTCGTCGAAATCCTTCTTCCAGTGGCAGGCCAGCAGATGTCCCTCCGGGGCCAGGCCGCCCACCGCGAGGGCCACCATCTGGGCCATTTGCGGCGCATCGAAGTAATAGCAAAGTTCGGAAAACACGATCAGTTCAAAGGGCGGCACATCCTGCGCCGGCACCGGCCACTGTTCGGGCAGCACCTGCAGGCGCACCTGCACGTGGGGCAGGTGGGCGGTCTTTTGGCGGGTGATGCGTACTGCTTCCTCGCAAAAATCGGAAGCGATCAAAGTCTGACAGCGTGCCGCCAGTTGCAGAGTCAGTTCGCCGCTGCCGCAGCCGGGCTCGAAGATGACTCCGCAGTGCTGGCGCGGCAGCATTGCCTGGACGATGGCGCGCTTGCGTTGCTCATACCAACTGGTACCGGTGTCCCAGGGATCGGTACTGGCTGCATAGAGCTCATCGAAGTGGCCGCTGGCCGATGTGGGTCCTGTGGTCATAGGAAAAACACTTCATAGGGACGCACGAAATGCGCCAGCACCCCGGCCGGCAGTACCGGGTCCCGCTGGCCATCGCGGCTGATCTGGCTGTGGTAGCAGCGTAGGGCGCGGCGCTTCTTGAGGCTGGTCTCGGCGTCCAGGTTCAGCTTGTGGGCCCGGACCCAGGGAAAATCGCCGCCCAGCGGCTGCGTCCTGTGCCAGCCCCAGATGGGTACTTCCACCAGCTTGCAGCCCAGTTCCTGTTCCAGTTCGGCGGCCACTTCGCCCACGGTCTCGTGATCGGGATGGCCATCCATGCGCCACGGGGCGAAGACAATGTCGGTATGGCGCAATTGTGCGATCAGCCAAGCCTTCAGCTCCAGCCGGTGCTGCCCGATCCGACCATCGGGAATGCGGGTGCGCAGTATCTGAGCCTGGCCTGCACCCAGGCAGTGCAGCGCGGCGATGCTCTCGGCCGGGCGCAACAGCGGTAAGCGTGCAGCCAGCGGCGAGCTCTCTGGATGGCTGTGCTCGCCATCGCTCACGGCCACCACCGCGATCTCGCGCATCAGGTTGGCCAACTGTGCGATCAGACCACCACAACCCAGGGTTTCGTCATCGGGATGGGGCGCCAGGATCACCGCCCGCGAACGCGGCGGCACCAACTGGCCCAGTTCCAGTTCGGGCAGGGCGTGCAGGCGCTGGCAGCCTTGCCAACTGGCTTCGGAAGTGCCCTGCAGTATGTCGATATGGCGCGCAGCGGTCGTAGGCGCTGCGGGCGTGGCGGTCAAAGTAAGCATGGGGCGGTTTCCTCTTCAAGGCTGGTCCTTGCCAGTGCTGCCAGGTCGCGTTCGGCATGGCTCTGGCGCAGCCACACTGGCAGGTCGGCCAGCAGTCGCGCACTGCGCCGGTGGTTGCAATAGGGATGGGGGCCGAGCGCACAGCCCAGGTCGTCGATGATCTGCAGACAGGCGCGTTCCACGATCAGGCGCGTGCGCAGGGCTTGCTGCATGGCGTTGGCGGCGGGACTGGCATCGATGCCGGCGGCGCTTTCGCGCAGGGCGGCGGCAGCCCCGTACAATGCGCATTGGGCACTGCCCAGACGCGCCAATGCATGGCTGTCGGCGCGCTGCACCAGGCGTTTGCGCATCAGCTCCACCAGGGCCGCTGCCGCCCCATACCAGCAGGCCGCGATGCCCATCCCGCCGTGCCAGAAGCCAGGACGCTCCAGGTAGAAACCGGGTGCACCGATCACCCGTGCCGAGGCGCTGCGCAGTTGTAGCCGTGCGGTGCGGGTGGCCGCCATGCCGATGGCGGCCCAGTCATCTTCGATGACGTCCACGCCGGCTTGCCCCAGATCCAGCGCCAGCAGCCAATAGCGGCCACGGTCATCACGTTCGCCCAGCAGTGCATGAGTGACGGCGGCCGCGCCGGAACACCAGTTTTTTTCACCGTCCAGGATGAGCTGGTCGGTGCCGGCATCCGTGCGCATGTGCAAGCTGCCGGGCCTTCCCTGGGCGCACCAGACGCCCCAGATGGAATGTGGCGGCGCATGTGCACCCGCTTCGGCCAGGATCGCCAAGGCATCGGTATGCGCTTCATAGAGCTTGGCCAACGACAAATCCTGCGCCGCCACCGCCGCCAACGCCTGCCAGCGCGCCAACGTCTGGCCCTGGCCAGGCAGCGGCAGTTGGTCCAGTGCACCCAGCACCAGTTGGCGCAG
The DNA here is from genome assembly GCF_000333555.1 of Herbaspirillum sp. B65. Taxonomy (NCBI): domain Bacteria; kingdom Pseudomonadati; phylum Pseudomonadota; class Betaproteobacteria; order Burkholderiales; family Oxalobacteraceae; genus Herbaspirillum; species Herbaspirillum sp. B65. Next base: position 12,588 of record NZ_BADI01000945.1, read on the forward strand.
CAATCGGGCGTCCACTGCCGCCACCTGTTCATGGGGGCAGTCTGCCAGCGCAGGCGCGATGAATTCTTCCAGCGCAGCAGGCAGTCCGGGGCAGGGCGGGGCATAGCGTCGGGCTTGGTGGCTCATCATGACCACAATGCAGAAGGTTGGCAGGCAAGGGCGCGGCGAGGGACACCGCAACGCCAGCAGTATGCGTGCTCGCGCTAAGGCAGGATGTCGGTGCGCCGCTGTGTTTGGAGTAGGACTTCGTTAAGCCAGCGGTACGCTGTAGGAATCGGTTGCGCTGTAAATCGGTGCGACGCCTACAGCCAAATGGAGCCGTCGCTTCCATCATTGTCCACTCGGATGCTTCGGTCATCGATGAGTTGATCACCGATGCGCTGCGCCAACCATGACTGCCTCATTGACCACGCTCGGAGAAGCGACATGAAAACCAAGGACATCCCCGAACAAGCCCGTTTTGACGAATACAACAACGCTGCCGGTGGCTGGGGCTCGGTCAAGGCGCTCGGTTCCATCCTGCAGCAGGAACAGGTGATTGCCACCGGCACCCGCATCCTGATGAAGCAGAACAAGCCCGATGGCTTTGCCTGCGTGAGCTGTTCCTGGGCCAAGCCGGCTGATCCGCACCTGTTCGAATTCTGCGAAAACGGCGCCAAGGCGACCGCCTGGGAAATCACCGGCAAGCGCGCCACGCCTGAGTTCTTCGCGCGGCACACCGTCACCGAGATGGAAAGCTGGAACGACCTGGAGTTGGAATCCACTGGCCGCGTCACCGAGCCGATGAAGTACGACGCCGCCAGCGACCGCTACCTGCCGGTCTCCTGGAACGAGGCCTTCGATGACATCGCCGCCCGACTGCGCGCGATGGACCCGCGCCAGGTCGTCTTCTATGCCTCGGGGCGCGCCTCGCTGGAGACCTCTTACCTGTACCAGTTGATGGCCCGCATGTACGGTACCAACAACCTGCCCGACAGTTCCAACATGTGCCACGAATCCACCTCGGTGGCCTTGCCCGAGACCATTGGCGTGCCGGTAGGGACGATCACGCTGGAGGATTTCGAACAGACCGACTGCATTCTCTTCTTCGGGCACAACACCGGCACCAATGCCCCGCGCATGTTGCATCCGCTGGAAGGCGCCCGCCGGCGCGGGGTGCCGGTGATCACCTTCAATCCCTTGCGCGAGCGCGGCCTGGAGCGCTTCGTCAATCCGCAGTCGCCCAAGGAAATGATCACGCCCGCGCATACCGACATCAGTTCGCAATACGTGCAGATCAAGATCGGTGGCGACACCGCGGCCGTGCTCGGCATGGCCAAGCGCATCATCGAGCGCGATGACCGCGCCCGTGTCGAAGGCTTGCCGCGCCTGCTGGACCAGGCTTTCATCGATGAACACACCAGCGGTTTCGAGGACTTCGCCGCCGCCGCCCGTGCTGCCGACTGGAGCGAGATCGAGCGCCATGCCGGGGTTGCGCGCGCCGAGCTGGAACTGGCCGCCGACACCTATGCCGCAGCGGGTCGCGCCATGCTCATGTATGGCATGGGCGTGACCCAGCATCGCGAAGCGGTGCGCACCATCCACATGCTGACCAATCTCTTGCTCATGCGCGGCAACATCGGCAAGCCCGGCGCCGGCATCTGTCCGATCCGCGGACATTCCAACGTGCAGGGCCAGCGCACGGTGGGCATCACCGAAAAGCCGGAAATGGTGCCCAACGACAAGCTGCGTGCGCTCTATCATTTCGAACCGCCGATGGAGAAAGGCCTCAATACCGTGGAGGCCTGCGAGAAGATCCGCGATGGTGAACTGGCGGCCTTCTTCATGTTGGGCGGCAATTTCGTGCGCGCCATTCCCGACCATGGCGTGATGGAACCGGCCTGGCGCAAGCTGCCCCTCACGGTGCAGGTGGTGACCCATTTCAATCGCTCCTGCGTGATCCACGGCCAGACCGCCTATGTCCTGCCTTGCCTGGGGCGCATCGAGATCGACCGCCAGCGCAGTGGCGAACAGGCGGTGTCGGTGGAAGACAGCACCGGCTGTATGCACGGCTCGCGTGGCCGCGTCAAACCGGCTTCGCCGCACCTGCTCTCGGAGCCGGCCATCGTGGCCGAGCTGGCCAAGCGCCTGCTGCCGCCCAATCCGCACGTGGACTGGGATGGCTGGGTGGGCGACTATGCCCGCATCCGCGAGTCCATCGAGGCCACCTATCCCGATATCTTCCACGACTTCAATGCCCGCATGTGGAACCCGGGCGGCTTCCCGCGCCCACTGGCGGCGCGTCAACGGCAGTGGAAGACCCCCAATGGCCGGGCCAATTC
>NZ_BADI01000944.1:0-21819 GCF_000333555.1 Herbaspirillum sp. B65
TGTCGATCTGCTGCCGGAGCTGCCGCCGATCTATCGCACCAGCGGTAAGGTCGAGTTCAATGAACATGGCTTCACCCTCAACGGTGTGCGCGGCCAGTTCTTGGGCGATAACCTGGCCATCAGTGGCGGCACGCAAAAGGATGGCAGTAGCCAGGTGCGCCTGGAGGGCGCCATCAATATCGACAACCTGCGCAAGCAATACCCCGAGCCCTCGTTGCAGCGCCTGCTGGCGCGCTTCTCGGGCGGCACCCGTTATACCGCTACGGTGCAGGTGCGCCAGCACCAGCCGGAGGTCAGTATCGACTCCAACTTGGCCGGCCTGGGCGTGGACCTGCCGCTACCCTTGCGCAAGGGCGTACAGGATAGCCTGCCGATGCACCTGGACCTGCTGCCCCTGGCCTCGGCCGATCCCTTGATCGAGCGCGAGGAGATGCGTCTGGCGCTGGGATCGAACATCGCTGCGCGCTACGTGCGCGAGCGCGTGGCGGGCAAGGGCAACGACTGGCGCGTGGCCAGCGGCGGCATCGGCTGGAACCAGCCGGCACCGACACCGGCTTCCGGTCTGAAACTGGCGCTGGCCAGCGATAGCCTGGACGTGGACGCCTGGCTGGCGCTGAAGACGGCTCTGACCGGCAAGGAAGCTGGGGCGGGCGGCACTACTCCCAGCCGCCTGGGCAGCAGCGACGTCACGCAATACCTGGAGCCGGACAGCATCTCGGCCCGCCTGGGCGAGTTGACCCTGATGGGCAAGCAGCTCAACAAGCTGGTCCTGGAAGCGGCCCATCGCCGCAATGCATGGCAGATCAATCTGGAGTCGCAACAGGCCTCTGGCAGCGTGACCTGGGAGGACTCGGGCAGTGGCCGCGGCCCTGGCAAGGTGACGGCACGCCTGTCTACGCTGATCATCCCCAAGTCCGCTGCGGCGACCGACACGGCCCAGCCGACGCCGACCTCGGCCAACCAGCACGATGACAACCTGCAGATGCCAGCCTTTGACATCCGCGCCGAGCAGTTCGAGCTGGGCGGCAAGAAGCTGGGACGGCTGGAGCTGGATGCCAGCAATATCCTCACTTCGGTGGGCCGCGAGTGGCGCATCAGCCGCTTGCTGCTGGCCAATCCCGATGCCCAGTTCCGCGCGGCCGGCAACTGGCTCACCTTCGGCAGCAACCACACCTCCAACTTCACCTATGCGCTGGACATTGAGGATGCCGGCAAGCTGCTGGAGCGCTTCGGTTATCCCGGCACCATCCGCGGCGGGCACGGCAAGCTCGACGGCGACCTCAGCTGGAAGGCGCCACCCTATGCGATGGACATGGCCAGCCTGGCCGGCCAGGTGCATATGGATGTGCATTCGGGCCAGTTCCTGAAGGTCGATCCGGGCGCGGCCAAGCTGTTAGGCGTGTTGAACCTGCAGGCACTGCCGCGCCGCTTGACGCTGGACTTCCGCGACGTGTTCTCGCAAGGCTTCGCCTTCGATACCGTGGCCGGCACGGCCAGCATCGCCAAGGGCATCGCCAGTACCGACAACCTCAAGATGACCGGCGTGACGGCCTCGGTGCTCATGAGCGGCTCGGCCGACATCGCCCGCGAAACCCAGGATCTGCATGTGGTGGTGATCCCCGAGATCAACCTCGGCACGGCCTCGGTGGTGGCCATGGCGGTCAATCCGGTGGTGGGCGTGAGCACCTTGCTGGCGCAACTGTTCCTGCGCAATCCGGTGATGAAGTCGCTCAGTTTCGAATACAAGGTGACCGGCCCCTGGAGCGATCCCATCGTGGTCAAGCAGGGCCAGGTCTCGCCGGTGGATGCCGAACGCGCCAAGGAAGTGCTGCAGAAGGGCCAAGAGGGCCAGGAGGGCAAGCCGGGTACGCCGGGCAATGACAGTGCGCCTGCACTGCCGGCCGCGCCGGCTGTCCCTGTGCCATCACGCCGCTCGCCCCAGCCTGGCCCGGTCATCAATTCCGGCGCCTGAAGGCGCTGCGCGTGCGGCCAGGATGGGCGATACTGGCCGTTCCTTTTCTTTTTTTCCGGTCTTGCGGGAGGCAGACATGACCCAGTCATTCAAGGTGGCGGCGCTACAGATGGTCTCCACGCCCGAGGTAGAGCAGAACTTCGGTGCCGCCGCGCGCCTGGTGGCGCAGGCCGCGCAGCAGGGCGCGCAACTGGTGTTGCTGCCCGAGTACTGGCCCATCATGGGCCGCCATGAACGCGACAAGCTGGCCCATGCCGAAGCCGATGGCAGCGGTCCGATCCAGCAACACATGAGCGCATTGGCGCGCGAGCATCGCCTGTGGCTGGTGGGTGGTACACTGCCGCTTCAGTCGGCGGTTTCCGACAAGGTGCTCAATACTTCACTGGTCTATGGGCCAGAGGGCCAGCGGGTGGCGCGTTACGACAAGATCCATTTATTCAATTTCGTGCGAGGTGAAGAAAACTACGATGAAGCCCGCACCATCGAATACGGCAGTGAGGTGCGCAGCTTCGAGGCACCGTTCGGGCGGGTCGGCTTGTCGGTGTGCTACGACCTGCGTTTCCCGGAGCTCTACCGTGCCATGGGCGAGTGCGCCCTGATCGTCATGCCAGCCGCCTTCACCTATACCACCGGCCGCGCCCACTGGGAGTTGCTGCTGCGCGCCCGCGCCATCGAGAACCAATGCTATGTGCTGGCTTCGGCCCAGGGCGGTCAGCATGTCAATGGCCGCCGCACCTGGGGCCACAGCATGTTGGTCGATCCCTGGGGCGAGATCGTTGCGGTGCTGCCGGAGGGGGAGGGAATTGTGATCGGCGACATTGACCCCCATCGTCTACAATATGTTCGAGAATGTTTACCGGCGCTACGCCACCGCAAGCTTTGACCCTTTTGCCTTCCGACGAGACGCTATGAAATTATTTGAACCCAACATGGGCGCCCTGCAAGTGGCGCGCGACGTACTGCTGACTCCCTTCGGCCTGGACGAATCCAAGCTGCTCAAGGCCTTGGACAGCATGTTCACGCACAAGGTGGATTACGCCGACCTCTATTTCCAGTTCACCAAGAGCGAAGGCTGGAGCCTGGAAGAGGGCATCGTCAAGACCGGCAGCTTTTCCATCGACCAGGGCGTGGGCGTGCGCGCCGTGTCGGGCGACAAGACCGCGTTCTCTTATTCCGACGAAATCTCCGAATCGGCCCTGATGGACGCCGCTGCCGCGACCCGCACCATCGCCCGCCAGGGCAGCGGCAAGATCAAGGTGGCCGGCGCCATGACCCAGGCCGGTGGCCGTGCGCTGTACCTGCCGCACGATCCGCTGACCTCGCTGGACGCTACTGCCAAGGTGCAGTTGCTGGAGCGCCTGGAGCGCATCGCTCGCGCCAAGGATCCGCGCGTCAAGCAGGTCATGGCCAGCCTCTCCGGTGAATACGACGTGGTGCTGGTGGCGCGCGCTGATGGCGTACTGGCGGCGGACATCCGCCCGCTGGTGCGGGTCGCGGTAACCGTGATCGTCGAGCAGAACGGTCGTCGCGAGATGGGCGGCAGTGGTGGTGGTGGTCGTTACGATTACGCGTATTTCTCCGACGCCCTGCTGGAACACTATGCCTCCGAGGCGGTGGCGGCCGCCCTGGTCAATCTGGACTCGCGCCCGGCCCCGGCCGGCCCGATGACGGTGGTGCTCGGCCCCGGCTGGCCCGGCGTGCTGCTGCACGAAGCCATCGGCCACGGTCTGGAAGGCGACTTCAATCGCAAGGGTTCCTCCGCCTTCTCCGGTCGTATCGGCGAGCGTGTGGCGGCCAAGGGCGTGACCGTGGTCGATGACGGCACCATCGCCGACCGTCGCGGTTCGCTCAACATGGATGATGAAGGCAACCCGACCCAGTGCACCACGCTCATCGAAGACGGCATCCTCAAGGGCTACATCCAGGACACCATGAACGCCCGTCTGATGAAGATGGACGTGACCGGTAACGCCCGCCGCGAATCCTTCGCCCACCTGCCCATGCCGCGCATGACCAACACCTACATGCTGGGCGGCGACAAGGATCCGGGCGAGATCCTGGCCTCGGTCAAGAACGGCTTGTATGCGGTCAACTTCGGTGGCGGTCAGGTCGACATCACCAGCGGCAAGTTCGTCTTCTCTGCCAGCGAAGCCTACATGATCGAGGATGGCAAGATCACCTACCCGGTCAAGGGCGCCACCTTGATCGGCAATGGGCCTGACGTGCTCAACCGCGTCTCCATGATCGGCAACGACATGCGCCTGGACGCGGGTGTAGGTGTGTGTGGCAAGGAAGGTCAGAACTTGCCGGTCGGTGTGGGCCAGCCGACCTTGCGCCTGGATGGCGTGACCGTGGGCGGCACTGCCTGATCGATGATCGATTGGCTGTTGTGCGCAGTCGCTTGCATGAAAAACGCCGGTGTCAACGCCGGCGTTTTTTTTCATTTCAGGACGCTGCAGAAGCCCGGAAAAAGCCTATGAGAGGCATGTGCTCAGATCAAATATTCACTTTTTTTGCAGGATAGCCACAGGGGAAGAGGGCGGTAGGTTTGAACAAGGCTTGCATGGCCTCTGATTTTTTGTTGCGTTAATGTGGTTTTAAATCATTGTGTGTACATTAAATCGTCATTTAATATGACTTATGTGGATAATATATGCATTTTCACTGCAACGCCCGATTTCCATGTTGAAGCTTGCCAAAGCCCCTGATTTGTAGCACTATGAATGCCTGCTTCACTTAACCCATGACCCCAGACATGTCTTTCGTCCGCGCTTATTTTTATTTTTACTTTAGCTATTCCAGCCCCACGGCGGTGAAAAGCGGTAAGCGTTCGTAAAAAGACAAAACCGAATTTCCTAAAAAACCGCCAGTGATGGCGGTTTTTTTTTGGTCAAGTTCCCAGCTGAATAACTGCAGCACTCCAGGAGAAAAAAATGCCGCGCACTGACGATCTTCGCATCCGAGAAATGAAAGAACTGGTCCCCCCCTCGCATCTCATCCGCGAATTCGCCTGCACCGAAAAGGTCGAACGCACCACCGCGGAAGCCCGCACTGCGCTGCATCGCATCCTGCACGGCCAGGATGACCGCCTGATGGTCGTCATCGGCCCCTGCTCCATCCACGACACCAAGGCCGCCATGGAATATGCGCGCCGCCTGGTGGTGGAGCGTGAGCGCCACAAGAACGAACTGGAAATCGTCATGCGCGTCTACTTCGAAAAGCCGCGCACTACGGTGGGCTGGAAGGGCTTGATCAACGACCCCTACATGGACAACAGCTTCCGCATCAACGATGGGCTGCGCGCGGCCCGCGAACTGCTGTTGAACATCAACGAGCTGGGCCTGCCGGCCGGTACCGAATTCCTGGACGTGATCAGCCCGCAATACATCGCCGACCTGATCAGCTGGGGCGCCATCGGTGCCCGTACCACCGAATCGCAGGTGCACCGCGAACTGGCTTCTGGCCTGTCCTGCCCGGTGGGCTTCAAGAACGGCACCGACGGCAACGTCAAGATCGCCGTGGACGCCATCAAGGCTGCTTCGCAGCCGCACCATTTCCTGTCGGTGACCAAGGGTGGCCACTCGGCCATCGTCTCCACCGCCGGCAACGAGGATTGCCACATCATCCTGCGCGGCGGCAAGCAGCCCAACTATGATGCTCCCAGCGTGGACGCAGCCTGCCAGGATATCGCCAAGAGCGGCCTGGCAGCGCGTCTGATGATCGATGCTTCGCACGCCAACAGCTCCAAGAAGCCGGAAAACCAGATCCCGGTCTGCGCCGACATCGGCCGCCAGATTGCCGGTGGTGATAGCCGTATCGTCGGCGTGATGGTGGAATCGCATCTGGTTGCCGGCCGCCAGGATCTGGTGCCGGGCAAGGAATTGACTTATGGCCAGTCCATCACCGATGGCTGCATTAACTGGGAAGAGAGTCTGCAAGTACTGCAAGGCTTGGCGGATTCGGTCAAGCAGCGCCGTTTGGTGGGGGATGAGCGGGATGCGGCTTGAGGGTGGTCGTTGGTGAGAGATTGACGCGCCGGTGCTTGCTGGTGTGAGATAGTGAACAAAGCCTTGGTGGGAGCCAGGGCTTTGTTGTTTAGGGACGAGGTCTCCAGCCGAATCAGGACAATACCGCATCTTCCGGTCTGTCCTTGCAAGCTTGATCGGTGTTGTCATTTATAACGATGCCCGAGTTCGCGTCGAAATAGGTTCCATCGTACATGTCACCGTTATATAGCAAGGCATAAATCAGTTTCCGCTTCAACTGGCCCTTGAGTTTAAACGTAGGTGCTCGACAGGAACCATTCGAGTGAAGATGTGTGTCCAGGTACCTGCTGATGGCCTCGTCGTCACCCTTGTAGAACACCAAGATATCCCAGCCGATGAATCTGATGGGGCTGTCGCTTTCGTTATGGAAGTCTCGTTCTGTCTGCTCTATCAGCGGGCCCTCTCCGGCGCTAGTGCTGGCTTTGAGAATGCGATGTTGCACATAGCATTCGCCACACGCATAGCGAACATAGAACACCTCGATTGAAACGTTGGGGGGCGATAGCGGAATAGGATAATAAAGTACCGCAATAGCGCCCACCAAAGCGAACAACGCAGCAAAGCCCATACGCCGGATTTGTTTAGGAAGCTGTTTCATTGAGATAGCTTCTCCTCGTCTAGTGCCATTCTTTGTAATGTCAGCCGAACCAGTTGGCCGTTCTTGAAGATAGCCCGCTCTCCATGCCGGTAGTCCTGCTCTTTGTCGGTGGTTTTGGCACCGTTGATATTTGGTGCTATGTTTGTCGTATGCCCGATCACAGCAGACTTGGTTTTTCCGGCCGAGTAAAGTCGCCGGGAGAAGTCGGCCGCAATGTTGTTTTCGTCTTTCGGATGTTTCGCTGTCTGGCAACCGTGGATTTCTACCTTGGCGTTTTCTGTGAACTTACTGAATTTCACTTTGCCGAGGTAACTGCGCGGAAATGACCTGTTATGAAAGATGTATCGGTACCAACGGAAATTATTCAGCCCTCCGTCGCGGTCACTACGTACTGAAACCATGTAGAAGTGTTCTGGCCCCCCATGGGTGAACAAGTCCAATGAGCGAATACTGTTGTCTTCTTGACCGTTAAGCGCAGCCAATAAGTCGCTGGCCGATTCGATTTTTTTGGAGATGACTTCGTACTTGTTCTGGTCACGGGCTTTGTAGTCTTTGACTACTTTGCGCACAGTCCATTCAAAGGTGAAGTTGTCATTCGTTTTATAAGCGCCACCCCACAGCAACAGGCGAACCTTTCGCTTGTAAGGCAATGGCACAATCGAGCCCTTTTCGTGATTAGTCTTGACCTTTGCCCCCATCATCCCTCCCGTATTTTTGTTTCTGCATCCTCGCCGAACCAGACGCTCAGTTCCTCCGGGTGATAGGTCACGACCCGTTCGCATAGACCATTGGCATCGGTGTACCCGCTGTAAGTAGTTCCGTCCGGGGCTTCAATGTAATAGGCCAGATCGGGTATGGGTTCGCCGGTCTTGTCATCGATGGCACGCACTTGTTCATCCGGGCTTTCTTCTGTGAGATGCTCAGGTCCAAACTTTGGTAGCCAGTCGCCTTGGGTTGTTTGATAAAAATTGATCGTGACTGCTTCACCGCTCGCATTGCCCACGCCATCAACCTCATTGAGCGTAGAAAGCAATGGACACCCAGCACTCGTCTTCATCCCATGAATCACGCGTGCGCGTCCATTGGTGAGCGTAGAGCGCGCAAATCCATCAGCAATGACACAGTCCTTACGACAGGCCACGCGAGCACCTTGAAATGCATAAGCACGCCCATGGCTGATGCAAGTCTGGTCACCCTCAATCACCGTCCCGCCGCAGGCCGCTTTATCGCCATAGCGAATCCAACCGATGATCTTCATACCTGCTCCCTCGTCGGGGCCTGGTAGGCTGAGCCTAGTGTGGCCAACGCATGGGAGCCCTTCACCGGGCGCTTGTCGATATAGGCTAAAAAATCGGCTGCCCGGAGCCGCCCATCAGATTCCGTGTATTCCATTTTTGCTCCTTCCATCAGTCGATGGCGGTTGCCCAAACATCCCATCAGCGCTCACAGAAGAAGTGCTGACGTTTTTGGGTGGAAGGAGTCTAAATTTGGCAAGCGGTCAACCCGCTTGCCCTTAAGCATCAGCCACAGTTTTTCGAATAACTCCAAGGTACCCCCAAAAAACAAACGCGGCAAAAGCCGGCGTCGCAGGTACCGCAGGGGTAAATGCCCCGTATCAATCACGGAAGTTGTTGAACTCCAGCGGAATATCCTTGATCTCCTTGCGCAGCAGCGCGATGGCTGCCTGCAGGTCATCGCGCTTGGCGCCAGTGATGCGCACGGCGTCGCCCTGGATGCTGGCTTGCACTTTCATCTTGCTATCCTTGATGACGCGCACGATCTTCTTGGCATCGTCACTTTCGATGCCATTCTTCACCTTGATCACCTGCTTGACCTTGTCGCCGCCGATCTTCTCGATCTTGCCTTCGTCCAGGAAGCGCACATCGACGTTGCGCTTGGTCATCTTGTTGGTCAGTACGTCGCGCACCTGGCTGAGCTGAAAGTCCGAGTCGGCATAGGCGGTCAGTTCGCGCTCCTTTTGCTCGACGCGGGCGTCAGTGCCCTTGAAGTCGAAGCGGGTGGAGATTTCCTTGTTGGCCTGGTCCACGGCGTTCTTGACTTCCACCAGGTTGGCTTCGCAGACGGTATCGAATGAGGGCATGGCTTGTTCCTTATGTTCTTGCAGCCGGCGAAGGCCGGCGTCTGAGCCGTGATTTTAACGGAGTGGCGCGCCAGCCGCCATCGCCGGGCCGCTGACAGCGGATTTGCCGTGTGTGAGGGATATAATCCCAGCCCTATGAGCACTTCTTCACTTCCCGTCCAGTACGACGTTTCCCTGCGCACCCTCAATACCTTCGGTATCGAGGCGCTGGCCCATGCCTACCTGCCCGTCGAGGGCATCGAGTCCCTCCACGCGTTGCGCCAGGATGCCGCCCTGATGGCCCTGCCGCGCCTGGTGCTGGGTGGCGGCAGCAACCTGCTGCTGACACAAGACTTCAGCGGGCTGGTGTTGCATATGCAGGGTAGGGGCATAGAAATCACCGGCGAGGATGAAAACTTCACCTACGTGCGCGCCGCCGCCGGGGAGAACTGGCACGCTTTCGTCCAGTGGACGCTGCAACAGGGCCTGGGTGGGCTGGAGAATCTTTCACTCATCCCCGGTAGCGTCGGTGCCGCACCGATCCAGAACATCGGTGCCTACGGCATCGAAATCAAGGACCGCTTCCATAGCCTGCGCGCCTTCGACCTGGTCAGCGGCGAACTGTTGACGCTGGACCGCGACGCTTGCCGCTTCGGCTACCGTGACAGCATCTTCAAGCATGAGCTGCGCGAGCGCGCCGTGGTGCTGGAGGTCAGCTTCGCCCTGCCCAAGCGCTGGCAAGCCAATGCCAACTACGCCGACGTTGCCCAGGCCTTGCAGCAGCGCGGCATCACCGAACCCGGCCCGCGGGACATCGCCGAGGCCGTCATCGCCATCCGTACCCACAAGCTGCCCGATCCCGCCAAGATCGGCAACGCCGGCAGCTTCTTCAAGAATCCCATCGTGCCGGCCCGCCTGCGCGATACGCTGCTGGCGCAATATGCCAACCTGGTCAGCTATCGCGTCGATGATGACCACTACAAGCTGGCCGCCGGCTGGCTGATCGACCGTTGCGGGTGGAAGGGCAAGAGCATCGGGCGTGCAGGGGTATATGAACAACAGGCACTGGTGCTGGTCAACCGGGGCGGCGCCACCGGGGCTGAGGTGGCCAGGCTGGCCCAGGCGATACAGGATGACGTGAAGGAAAAGTTCGGCGTGCAGCTGGAGCCGGAACCGGTCTTCATCTAGGCAGGCTCAAACGTGAAGACGTAAAAAAGCCGTCCAGTATCGCTACTGGACGGCTTTTTTGTTGAAACTCGGTCAGATCAGCCGAAGTGGCAGACGTAATCCAGGGTCTCGGTGACTTCGATATCGAAGCTGGAATTGCCCGGCACGCTGAAGGTGGTGCCTGCAGCATAGGTGTTCCAGGCTTCTTCACCCTGCAGACGCACGCGGCAGCTGCCGCCGTTGATTTCCATGATTTCCGGCGCGCCGGTATTGAAGGTCAGGCTGGCAGGCAGGATCACGCCCAGGGTCTTCTTGCTGCCATCGGCCAACAGCACGGTGTGCGAGACACACTTGCCGTCGAAGTAGACGTTGCCCTTTTTCAGGACGGTGACGTTGTCGAATTGAGTGCTCATCGAATCGCTTCCATTAAACGGTAAAGGTGAATCCAGCAGGAATTACTTTTCGTCGCGGCCCAAGAGCGGCAACGACACGGCAGTGCTGGAGTCCAGCAGACCAGTGTTCTGGTAGATCGCCAGCTTCTGACGGGTATCGGCGATGTCCAGGTTGCGCATGGTCAGCTGGCCGATGCGGTCGATGGCCGAGAAGCTGCCTTCGCCCTTTTCCATGGTCAGGCGTTCCGGGTGGTAGGTCAGGTTGGGCGACTCGGTGTTGAGGATCGAATAGTCATTGCCGCGACGCAGTTCCACCGTCACTTCGCCGGTGATGGCGCGTGCCACCCAGCGCTGGGCGGTTTCGCGCAGCATGATGGCCTGCGAATCGAACCAGCGGCCTTGGTACAGCAGGCGGCCCAGTTTGCGGCCGTTGTCGCGGTACTGTTCGATGGTGTCTTCATTGTGAATGCCGGTGACCAGGCGCTCGTAGGCGATGAACAGCAGGGCCAGGCCCGGGGCTTCGTAGATGCCGCGGCTCTTGGCTTCGATGATGCGGTTTTCGATCTGGTCGCTCATGCCCAGGCCATGGCGGCCACCGATGCGGTTGGCTTCCAGGATCAGCTCGGTCATGCTGGCGAAGGTCTTGCCGTTGAGCGCCACCGGACGGCCTTCTTCGAAGCGCACGGTGACGGTCTCGGCCTTGACTTCCACGTCATCGCGCCAGAACGCCACGCCCATGATGGGCTGCACGATCTTGATGCCGCTGTTGAGGTATTCCAGGTCCTTGGCTTCGTGGGTCGCGCCCAGCATGTTGGAGTCGGTCGAGTAGGCCTTTTCCACCGACATCTTGTAGTCGAAACCAGACTTGATCATGAACTCGGACATTTCCTTGCGGCCGCCCAGTTCGTCGATGAAGGTGTTGTCCAGCCAGGGCTTGTAGATCTTCAGGTTGGGGTTCACCAGCAGGCCGTAGCGGTAGAAGCGCTCGATGTCGTTGCCCTTGTAGGTGCTGCCGTCGCCCCAGATGTCGACATTGTCTTCACGCATGGCAGCCACCAGCATGGTGCCGGTCACGGCGCGGCCCAGCGGGGTGGTGTTGAAGTAGGTCACACCGGCGGTGGAGATGTGGAAGGCGCCGCTTTGCAGCGCAGCGATGCCTTCGTTGGCCAGTTGTTCGCGGCAATCGATCAGGCGTGCCTGCTCGGCGCCGTATTGCATGGCCTTCTTGGGGATGGCGTCATAGTCCGGCTCATCCGGCTGGCCCAGGTTGGCGGTGTAGGCGTAGGGGACGGCGCCCTTCTGGCGCATCCAGGTCAGCGCGGCGCTGGTATCGAGGCCGCCGGAGAAGGCGATGCCGACTTTTTGATTGACCGGGACGGATTGCAGGATGTTGGACATGATCTTGACGTTGCGATGAAGTGAATTGTTGAGCGTGATTCTTGCGGTACGACGATGGGGCAGGGCGGTCTTACTCGAAGCGGCCGTGCACCAGGTATTCGAGCAGGGCCTTCTGCACATGCAGGCGGTTTTCCGCTTCTTCCCAGACCACCGATTGCGGGCCATCGATCACCTCGGCGGCCACTTCCTCGCCACGGTGGGCGGGCAGGCAGTGCATGAAGAGCGCATCTTGCTTGGCGCGCGCCATCTTGGCCTGGTCCACGATCCAGCCATCGAAGGCCTTCAGGCGGGCATTGTTCTCGGCCTCGTAGCCCATGCTGGTCCACACGTCGGTGGTGACCAGATCGGCATCCTGGCAGGCATCGGCCGGATCGGCGAAGAAGGTGTAGTGCTGGTTGCCCGGCGAGACCTGCGCCGGATCGATGTCGTAGCCCTTGGGGGTGGAGACGTTGACGTGGAAGCCAAACACCTCGGCCGCCTGCAGCCAGGAATAGAGCATGTTGTTGGCGTCACCGACCCAGGCCACGATCTTGCCCTGGATGCTGCCGCGATGTTCGATGTAGGTGAACACATCGGCCAGCACCTGGCAGGGATGCTGCTCGTTGGTCAGACCGTTGATGACCGGCACGCGCGAATGCTTGGCAAAGCGCTCGATGATCTCCTGGCCGTAGGTACGGATCATGATCACGTCGCACATGCGCGACATCACCTGGGCCGCATCCTCCACCGGTTCGCCGCGGCCAAGCTGGCTGTCGCGGGTGTTGAGGTAGATCGCCGCGCCGCCCATCTGGTGCATCCCGGCCTCGAAGGAGAGGCGGGTGCGGGTCGAGTTCTTTTCGAACACCATCACCAGGGTACGATCGGCCAGCGTGTGATGGGGCTCGTAATTCTTGAACTTACGTTTGATCACACGGGAACGTTCGATCACGTACTCGTATTCATCAAGCGTAAAGTCGGAAAACTGAAGGTAGTGTTTGATTGCCATAAATAAAAACGGCGGCCAGTGTGGCGCCTGCCGCCGATAGTCGTTAACTCCTTAGATTATAAGGGATTCGGCTTAAAAAGATACCTGCAGTACTTGCTGCAAAGAAACTGTGGCTGGCGGCCAGTGTGGGCTTGAGGCCCGGCTTGCACGGAAGAAAAATTCATATCTCAAATTCCTTTGAGTCACGCACAGAAAGATTTCGAAAAGAAATTCCATTTTTATCGAGGTATTCCCGCTATTTCCATCGCGTCAGTAAATGGCATCTCATAAATGAGAATTATTTTCATTTGTCGCTCTAGAATCGGCGCCTTTCAATTCCCTGAAAGGAAACGCCGCCATGTCGCATTCGCAAATCCATCGCTCCCGTCCCGTGCTGCGCACTTTGCCTGCGGCGCTGATGGCGGCCTTATGTACGCTACCGGTACAGGCTGCCGAGGGCGGCGCCGAGCGCGAGGATAACCAAGCCCCGCGCCTGCCTGCGGTCGAAGTGCGCGGCCAGCGCAACCACGCTGATCCGCGCCCCGGTCCGCTGGGTAGTGCCACCCGTACCGCCACCGATCCGCGCGAGGTGCCGCAGACCTTGCAGGCGGTCGAGGTCGAGCAGGTCAAGGCCTATGGCGGGCGCGGGCTGGCGGCGGCGCTGGCGGGTGTGCCGGGTATTTCCAATGTCTCTGACACGCGTTTCGATGCGTTTCGCATCCGGGGTTTTTCCAATGCCGGAGACACGCTGCTCGACGGGATGCGCGACGATGCACAATATGTGCGCAGCCTGGGCAACATCGAGCGTATCGAGATCCTCAAGGGGCCGGCGGCGGTGCTGTATGGACGGGGCAGTGGCGGCGGCGTCATCAACCGCATCAGCAAGGAGCCCGGGCGTGAGGCCTTCAGCCAAGCCAGCCTCACCTGGGGTAGCTATGGCCTGCAAGGCGGGGCCATCGACTGGAATCGTCCACTGGGCGAGCAATGGGCCCTGCGTATCAATGCCGGGCGCGAGCATGAGGCGAATTTCCGCAACGAAGTGCGCGGCACACGCCAGTACTTTGCACCGACCCTGAAGTGGGAGTCCGGCCGCGACAGCTGGCTGCTGCAAGCCAATTACGATGAATTCGAACGCACCCCCGACCGCGGCGTGCCGGCGCGGGTGACTGCTCTCACCCACAACGCTACGGCCAGTGCCTATGCCTTGCCGGTGGCGTCCGATCGCAGCTTCTTCGGCGCTGCCGGGCGCGACTTCATCCGCGACAGCAGTCTGAGCCTACGCTCGACCATTACGCGCGCCATTGCGGCCGACTGGAGTGTGCGACAAGTCGTGAGCGTCTTCGATCTCAACAGCGACTTCGACAATACCTTCGTCAGCCAGCCCTTCGTCAGTGCCGGGCGTAATCTGCGCGGCGTGCAGCGCAGTCGCTTCCTGCAGAACCTGCAACATCGCAACGTACAGGCCAACCTGGAAGTGCTGGGCACGCTGGCCGCAGGCGGGATGCAGCATCAGTTGCTGGCCGGGGCCGAATATGGCTGGCAAAAGCGCGAGCCGCGCCTGTGGATGGGCTCGGCAATACCGGTGTCGTTGATCAATCCCGACAATCGCAACAATATCGGTTCCATGCCCGAGCCCTGGCAGATGAACTATCACAAGGTCAACACCACCGGCTTGTATGCGCAAGACCAGATCGAGTTGGGCGCGCATTGGAAAGTACTGGCCGGGCTGCGTTGGGACCACTTCGAGGTCGATTCGCACATCCGCTTGAGCAAGCTGTGCAGCGAGCGTTCTACCAATGCCTTGAGCCCACGCATCGGCGCCGTGTGAGAAGCGCTGCCGGATCAGCACTTATATGCCTCCTAGAGCAAGACATATGCATCGGTTGGCGGCGATGTGATCGGCATCACTCCGGGCGCCAGCGGCAATGCCACCGACTTGGGGCAGCAGTTCAGCCGGCAACTGGAAGTCGGGGTCAAGAGCGACTGGTTGCAGCGCAGGATCAGCACCACCCTGGCCTGGTTCCAACTGGAACTGTATACCCGCACCGTGCCCGATCCGGTGCAACCGGGCGTGTTCAGCCAGACCGGGCAGGAACGCAATCGTGGCATCGAATTGAGCGTGGCCGGGGAACTGGCACCCCACTGGTTCCTGCGCGGCGGCTGGACGCACCAGAATTCCAGGTGTGCAGGCCGAAGCGCAATTCACCGGCAAGCGGCCATCGGGTGTCTCGGCGCGCAATGGCAGCCTGTTTGTCTCCTACGCACCGCCACAGGGCTGGTTCGGCGAGACCGGCGTAGTGGTCGAAGGCGCGCGCTTTGCTGATCGCGACAACCTGCTGGAATTGCCCGGCTATGCACGCTGGGATGCCTTGCTGGGCTATCGTCTGGAGCGTGCCGAATTCACGCTGGCAGCCACCAACCTGACCAACCGTCGCCACTATGCCAGCGCCACCGGCGTCTCCCAGATCGTGCCGGGCGCCCCGCGGGCGCTGGTGTTGACGGCAGCCTACAAGTTCTGAGGCAGGGCGGGATCAGTACAAGGTCTGCGCGGACTCATGCACCAGTTGCGCATACAACTGGTGCCGCAGCGCGGCGATCTGGCTCGCCTGCACCGCTTCCAGCACGGCGCAGCCGGGCTCGTTGAGATGGTGGCAGTTGTAGAAGCGGCATTTGCCGAGATACGGAGCAAAGTCGCGGAAGGCGCGTTCCAGCATCCCTTCGGAGAGCTGGTAAAGGCCGAACTCCTGGAAGCCCGGTGAATCGATGATGCTGGCTTCCTGCTCCATCTGGTACAGCCGGGTGAAGGTGGTGGTGTGCTTGCCGGTATCGAGCGCAGCTGAAATCTCGCGGGTGGCGATGTCGGCGTCCGGCACGATCAGGTTGATGATGGATGACTTGCCCATGCCCGACTGGCCGATCAGGATGGTACTTTTGCCGGCCAACAGCGGCAGGAAGGCTTCGCGCGTCTGCTCCGGGTGGGCCTTGGCCGAGACTTCATGCACCGGATAACCCAGGCGCGCATAGACTTGCAGGCGCTCGCGTGTCTTCGGCAGGGCGTCGCTGATGTCGGTCTTGTTGAGGATCAGGTGTGCCGCTACGCCGGCCGACTCGGCCGCCACCAGCGAGCGCGAGACCAGGTCGTCCGAAAAGCTCGGTTCGGTGGCCACCACGATGAAGAGTTGATCCACATTGGCCGCCAGCAGCTTGGACTTGTACTGGTCGGAGCGATACAGCAGGGTCTTGCGCTCATCGATGGCTTCGATCACACCCTGGTCGGCCGAGGTGCGCGCCAGGCGGATGCGGTCGCCCACGGCGACGTCGCTCTTCTTGCCACGGGTGACGCAATTCAATTTTTGTTCACCTGCCTGCACCAGGTAGTGACGTCCGTGGGCGGCAATGACCAGCCCCTGTTCCAGCTCGGCCCGGCCTTCGGCCGATCCCGCCCGTGCGCCGCGCGCGCCTTGCTTGCGGACTCCCATCAGGCGTTGGCGCGCTGGGCGAAGATAACGTCGATCTTGGCTGCGCAGATGAAGTCATTGGCCGACAAGCCGCCACGGCCTTGATTGACGCTATGGGTATCGAACTTCACCTGACAACGGTTATAGGTGACCACCAGTTCCGGGTGATGGTCTTCGGCGTGGATGATCCAGGCCATCGCGTTGACGAAGGCCAAGGTCTGGTAATAGTTGCTGAAGGCAAACGTGCGTGCCAGCTTGCCATCGTCGATCTTCCAGTCGGGCAGGGCGGCCAGATGGCTGGCGATGGCGGCCTCATCGAGGGCCTCGATGGGCTGGATGCAGCGGGCAGCGGCGAGGGTGCTTGCGGTGATGCTCATGGGGTTCTCCTGGGCGGGATAGTTCATCTATCCCTGCCTGAATGTGAATACGATGTAAAAATCAGTGACTGCCGGCGGCGGCGGGCGCGACCGGCCTGGCCGCCATCGCCCCATGCAGATGCTGGATGCGCAGCGATGCCGGCGGGTGCGAGTCGTAGAAGGCCGAGTGCAGCGGATCGGGGGTGAGCGTGGAGGCGTTGTCTTCGTACAGCTTGACCAGCGCCGAGACCAGATCCTGGGCATGGGTATGCTGGGCCGCAAAGGCATCGGCCTCGAACTCGTGCTTGCGCGACGACAGCGAAGACAGCGGCGAGAGCAGGAAGGTGAAGATCGGCAGCACCAGCATGAACAGGATCAGCGCCATTGCATCGTTGCTGCCCATGAGCAGGGGTTCCACCCCCAGCCCGGTATAGAACCAGGCCTGGCCCTTGAGGTAGCCCAGCAAGGCCAGGAAGGCCAGCGACAGCGTGAACATCACCACCACCCGCTTGAGGATGTGCTTGAGCTTGAAGTGGCCCAGTTCATGGGCCAGCACGGCTTCGATCTCCTGCGGCGCCAGGCGCGCCAGCAGGGTATCGAAGAAGACGATGCGCTTGCCCGAACCAAAGCCGGAGAAATAGGCGTTGCCATGCGCGCTGCGCTTGGAACCATCCATCACGAACAGGCCTTTGGAAGCGAAACCGACGCGCTGCATCAGACCCTCGATGCGGCTGCGCAGGCTGTCATCCTCCAGCGCGGTGAACTTGTTGAACAGCGGCGCGATGAAACTGGGATAGATCACCAGCATGAGCAACTGGAAGGCGCACAGCACGATCCAGGTATAGAGCCACCAGAGCGCCCCGGTTTTTTCCATCAGGGTCAGCACCACCCACAGCAGCGGCAGGCCGATCACGGCGCCCAGCAGGGTTTGCTTGGCCATGTCGCTGAAGAACAGTGCGCGGCTCATCTTGTTGAAGCCGAAACCGGCTTCCAGCTTGAACTGGCGGTAATAGTCCAAGGGCAGATCGACCGCCCCCGAGATGATCCCAAAGCCGGCCACCAGTGCGATCTGGTAGATCATGCCGGGCCCGCCGGTCCAGCCCAGCAGTAGACTGGAGAGCGCTTGCAGGCCGCCCAGCAGGGTAAAGCCGATCAGCACCGCGGCATTGATCGCCAGCGTCACCAGGCCGAACTTGGTGCGCGCCACCGTGTAGTCGGCCGCTTTCTGGTGGGCCGACAGCGGGATCTTCTCGGCGAACTCGGCCGGGACCGCAGCGCGATGGGCGATGACATGGCGGATGTGGCGCGAGGCCAGCCAGAAGCGTACTCCCAGGCTGATGGCCAGGAACACGACGAACAAAACCGAAAACGAAAGTGAAGACATGCTTTCCCTGTGCGAAAATGGCGAACGTTCATGGCTCAAGTCCTCTACCGCCCGGTCGGGCGCCGCTGGCAGGACTGAACGCCTTGCCGCCCGGCGTCCGCCAGGCGAGAACCCAGCAATGGAACCATGCAGAAGATGGGGAGTATTCCCCATCCCGTCAATAAGGAAGAATTATGTCACAAGCCCCCGCCGCGCCTGTCCGCCCCAACGAAATGAACCTGGTCTGGGTCGATATGGAAATGACCGGCCTGGACCCGGACAAGGACCGCATCATCGAAGTGGCCGTGGTGGTTACCGATGCTGAACTCAATGTGCTGGGCGAAGGCCCGGTGCTGGCCATCCACCAGTCCGACGAACTGCTGGACGGCATGGATGCCTGGAACAAGGGCACCCACGGCCGTTCCGGCCTGATCGATCGGGTCAAGGCCTCGACCGTCACCGAAGCCGATGCCGAACAGCAGATCATCGCCTTCCTGAAGCAATACGTCCCGGCCGGCAAATCGCCCATGTGCGGCAATTCCATCTGCCAGGACCGCCGCTTCATGGTGCGCGGGATGCCCAAGCTGGAAGAGTTCTTCCACTATCGCAACCTGGATGTGTCCACCCTCAAGGAACTGTGCAAGCGCTGGAAGCCGGAAATCGCCACCGGTTTCAAGAAGCGCCAGATGCACACGGCCCTGGCCGATATCCTGGAATCGATCGAAGAGCTGAAGTACTACCGCGAGCACTTCATCAAGGAGTAAGGCTTTAAGGCTTATACCGGGCTGGCTCTTGGTAAAACCAGCCCGATATGAAAGAAAAAGGCGCGCCCGGCAACTGGCGCGCCTTTTTCATGGTGCCTGGTGAATTATTCTTCCGAGTTGCCCGACTCGCCAGAGTCGGCAGAGTCGGCAGAGTCGGCGCCACAGCACTTCTTGTATTTCTTGCCGCTGCCGCAAGGGCAGGGATCGTTGCGGCCGGTCTTGGGCGCATCGCGCTGCACCTGTTCCACTGCCGACTTGCGCTTGGGCGCCCAGTAGCGGTGGATGTGCGGGATGGCGGCTTCGATCTCGATGGCTAGCTTGTGGGTCTTGATGGGGTCATCGATGAGCTTGGTTTCTTCCTCTTCCAGCTCGTCCGAACCCAGCAGGTAGATCGGGCGCATCAGCGGCGCCAGGTTGGAGTGGAAGATTTCATCCCACTGCGCCGCGCGCAACTGGATGCCTTCCCAGAAGCCCCAGGCCCAGGCTTCGGCATCCAGCAGGGGCTTGCCTTCGTGCTCGCGCTCGCAGAACAGCGGTTCATATTCCTTGGGCGCAACTTCGAAGGTGATGGCGATTTCATTCATGCTGCGCGCGATCAAGCTGGTGATGCGCTCGGCTTCCTTGCCGTTCTTGAACTTGGGCGTATCTTCGGGGCGGCTGCCCCAGACCCGCGGCAACCATTCGGCCATCAGCACTTCCTGCGGACCGATGGCCAGGGCCGTCAGGTAGCCATGCAGGGTGTCCATGGTCATCACATCGTCGGCGCAGCGATCGGAGAGGAGAAAATCGTCGAGTTCGTCGAACTCGGCGTCGGAAAGGGGCTGGTCGAGATGCATGATGGTTCCAATGACAGATACTAAAGGCGAGAGTGTAAAGGCATTGCGCCGGGGGCGCGAGTGTTGTCGGGCTTGGCGCTGCCATCTGAGCGACAGTACGACAGTACAATACGCGCATGAAACCTGCCGCCCCCGCCCCCGACCCGTCCGACGACGCCACTTCCTTCGCCACCCTCTCGCCCGACACCGTGCTCGATGCCCTCGACGCCCTGGGCCTGTATGGCGATGGCCGGCTGCTGGCCCTGAACAGTTACGAAAACCGCGTCTACCAGGTCGGCATGGAAGACGGCCCGCCGCTGGTGGCCAAGTTCTACCGTCCCTTGCGCTGGACGGATGAGCAGATCCTGGAAGAACACGCCTTTTCGCAGGAGTTGGCCGACGAAGAAGTGCCGGTAGTGCCGGCCATGCGCCTGGACAATGGCGCTACGCTGCATCGTCATGCCGGGTTTCGCTTCGCCGTTTTCCGCCGCCACGGTGGCCGCGCCCCCGAGCTGGACGATGCCGACACCCTGGAACGCCTGGGCCGCTTCATCGGCCGCATCCATGCCGTGGGGATGCGCCGCCCCTTTGTCGCGCGCCCGGCGCTGGACATCGCCACCTTCGGCGAAGAACCACGCGATTGGCTGCTGGCGCATGACTTCATCCCCGCCGAATTGTTGAACGCCTACCGCAGCACCGTGGACCAGGCGCTGGACGGCGTGCGCCAGTGCTACCAGCGCGCCGGCCACAGCCGTCAGTTGCGCCTGCATGGCGACTGCCACGTCGGCAATGTGCTGTGGACCGACGCCGGCCCCCATTTCGTGGATTTCGACGACAGTCGCAGCGGGCCTGCGGTGCAAGACCTGTGGATGCTGTTGTCGGGCGAACGCGCCGAGATGGCGCGTCAATTGGGCGATCTATTGACTGGATATGAAAGTTTCTGCGAATTCGATCCGCGCGAACTCAACCTGCTCGAAGCCTTGCGTACCCTGCGCCTGATCCATTACAGCGCCTGGCTGGCGCGGCGCTGGAATGATCCCGCCTTCCCGGTGGCCTTTCCCTGGTTCGGCAGCGTGCGCTACTGGCAAGACCGCATCCTCGAATTGCGCGAGCAGGTGGCCTTGATGCAGGAAGCGCCATTTGCCTGGTAGTGGTCCGCTCCCAAAATGCATAATTGACTCGCATTTTGTTTTGAGGCTTGAATCTTCTCATCCTGCGAGTGGATTGTGTTTGGAGATGTTGTTTTGAAAAATCATCAATACTACTCGCTTACCGGCTTTTGACGAATATCAAAACCGGCCTGATCCCTTTTGTTATGTTGGAAAGCAACGCGACAGGGTGCTGCATGACGATCTGACGATCTGACGGTTCCCTGTCCTCATGCTTCATTCAATAAGGTCAAAAGGGGGCCGATATGCTGGGGATCACGAAACTTTCCATTGGTGCGCGTCTATACGGGGTCTCGGGGCTGCTCATTGCAGCCTTGAGCGCGCTGGCCATCACCTCATGGGTGCAACTGTCGCAGGTCAACCAGCTGGCGCATCGCGTCGGCGAGGTCCGCGTCACTCAACTGGCCCTCATCGCCAGTACCGAACTGAACCTGACCCGGGTCATGGTGGACTTGCGCCAGGCCTTGCTGGTCAAGGATGCCGCGCAGATCCGTGCAGCGCTGACCGATGTCGATGCCATGCGCAAGCAGATCACCGACAACGACAATGCCTATCTCAAGGATGTGCCCACCCAGGAAGGACGGGATGCTTTCGATCGTAACTGGCTCAAGCTGCAGCAAGTCACCTGGCCGGTGGCCGAGGCCAACATGGCGCTCATCCGCGACGGTCGCACCGATGACGCCATGGCCATGCTGATGCAGAAGACCGCACCCGCCTTCGCTCCGCTGCAAAAGTGGCTCAGCGAAGAGCGTGCGCGCCAGGGCAGTTCGGTCGGGCAGGAAGTGCTCGACATCGGTAACTCGGCCAATCTGATGCGGATGCAGTTGACCTCGCTGGTGGTGGTCATTGCCATTGGACTGAGCCTGTTCTCCTGGTATATCGGACGGGTGTTGCGCAGCCGCGTGGTGCAGTCGCAGCAGGTGGCGCAGCGGGTCAAGGACGGCGACTTCACGGTCGATGTGCGCGATGAGGCCCGTGATGAATTCAGCCCCCTGTTGTACACCCTGGGCGAGATGCAGACTTCCCTGACCGGTGTGGTGCGCAGCGTGCGCGGCAACGCGGAATACGTAGCCACGGCCAGCGCCGAGATTTCCAAGGGCAACAACGACCTGGCGCAACGCACCGAATCGCAGGCCTCGGCCCTGGAAGAGACCGCTGCCTCGATGGAAGAACTGAGCACTACCGTCACCCAGAACGTGGAAAGCGCGCGCGAAGCCGACAGCCTCACCAAGGCCGCCAGCGATATCGCCAGGAAGGGCGGCGAGGTGTCTCGAAAT
>NZ_BADI01000943.1:0-3059 GCF_000333555.1 Herbaspirillum sp. B65
CGTGCCACCTCCCGGTGCGGGCATACTGTTCAAGGCCGGCAGGCCTTGCTGGGCCGAGGCAGCCAGCGGCAGGCACAGCAGTGCCAGCCACCAGTAGCGGCTGCGCAAGAGCGCTGCCGCCCGCTGGGCCAGGAGAGAAAGAGTGCCTTGCGGCTTAGCTTGTGCTGCCATCATTACCCGCACGGTCGCCGTTGCCGGCGCCGCCATTACGTTTGTCCATGGTGTGCTTGAGCCAGTTGGCGAAGCTCGGTCCGCTGCCTTGGCCCGACGGCCCCGCGGCCAGTTCCTGGCGCGGCAGGGTGGCCAGGGCGTTGACGCGACCCGGAGCAACCCCGACCACGATCCACTGCTCACCTACCTCGATGACCATCACTCTTTCGCGCGTGCCCACCGAGACGCCACCGACTACCTNGGCGGCGGCATTGCCGTTGAAGTTCTGGGTCAGGCCGAAGCGCTTGAAGAGCCAGGCCACGCCAGCCATCACGGCCAGCACGACCACCAGTCCGAAGAGCATGGTGAAGACACTGCCGGAAGAAGAGGGGAGCGTGCTGGCGGCGGGTGTGGCTGCCGCGCTGGCGGGAGCGTTCTCGGCCCAGGCTTGGGCACAGCTCAGCAGTAGAACCGATGCCAAGCTTGCCGGGACGGCGCGGGATACAGCGTCAAGACGTTTCATCAAACTGGAGCCGTCCCTGCTCAGCGGTTGAGCTTGCGGATGCGTTCGGCCGGCGTGATGATGTCGGTCAAGCGGATACCGAACTTGTCGTTGACCACCACCACTTCGCCCTGGGCGATCAGGCAGCCGTTGACCAGCACGTCCATCGGTTCACCGGCCATGCCATCCAGTTCCACCACCGAACCTTGCGCCAGTTGCAGCAGGTTCTTGATGGCGATCTTGGTGCGACCCAATTCTACGGTCAGCTGCACCGGGATATCGAGGATGAAGTCGATGTCGTTGGGGGTATTGGTCTTGATATCGGCGGCACTCAAGTCCTTGAAGACGGTGGCCATCGCGGGAGCCGCGCTGATGCCTTTCTCGTCTTCCATCTCGCCTTTCTTTTGCGCTTCTTCGGCCTGGGTCTGCTCGGCCATGGCCGCGCCCCACGGATCGTCTTCCGCTGCGCCTGCGCCTGCTACGTTCTCATCAGCCATTACTAATCTCCTTGAAAGCTTTCCGGTGTTTCTTGATGGGTGATGGACAGCAGTTTTTCCACGCGCAGGGCGTATTGGCCATTGGACTGGCCGTAGCTGCATTCCATCACCGGCACGCCGTCAACCTGTGCCTCGACGGTCGTATTGGTCTGCAGCGGGATCACGTCGCCTACCTGCATGTGCAGCAGGTCGGTAAAGTTGACGCGGGCGGTGCCGAAATTGACGATCAGTTCGACCTCGGCGGTCTGGATCTGCTGCTTCATCAGGCGGATCCAGCGCTTGTCGACTTCCAGTGCCTCGCCTTGCATACTGCTGGTGAGGCGGTCACGCACCGGCTCGATCATCGAGTAGGGCGTGCAGATATGGATTTCGCCCGACACCGGACCGAGCTCAACGGTGAAGGTGGTGGAGACCACGACTTCGTTGGGCGTGGCGATGTTGGCGAACTGGGTATTCATTTCCGAGCGAATGAATTCGAATTCGATCGGATAGATCGGTTCCCACGACTTGGCGTAGGTTTCGAAGGTGATCTCCAGCACGCGCATGATGATGCGCTGCTCGGTGGGCGTGAATTCACGGCCTTCGATGCGGGTATGGAAGCGACCGTCGCCGCCGAACATGTTGTCCACCAGCATGAACACGAACTGCGGGTCGAACACCACCAGCCCGATGCCTCGGAAGGGCTTGATGTGGACCAGGTTCAGGTTGGTCGGCACCACCAGGTTGCGGATGAATTCACTGTACTTGGACACCTTCACCGGACCGACCGAAATCTCGGCGGTACGGTGAATGAAGTTGAACAAGCCGATGCGGAACAGACGCGCGAAACGCTCGTTGATGATTTCCAGCGTGGGCATACGCCCGCGTACGATGCGTTCCTGCGTGGCCAGGTTGTAGGTACGTACCGTACCAGGGGCTTCTTCGACGATTTTTTCTTCGTCTTCATCCCCTGTGACACCCTTTAGAAGGGCATCGACTTCTTCCTGTGATAGAAAATGCTCGGCCATGGTCGTAAATCTCTGACTGCGATGCGGTGTTACTGCTGTTGGATCACGAACGAGGTGTAGAACACGTCGGTGATCTGCGGTCCCTTGCCCTTGCCCGAGAACGGCTCGCCCAACTGGTCGATGATCTCATCGGTAAGCTTGCGCTTGCCCTCGCTGGTGAGCAGATCCGAGGCCTTCTTGCTGGACAGCACCATCAACAGGCGGCTGCGCACCTGCGGCATGTACAGCTTGAGCAATTCGGCGGTCTGGCCGTCAGGCACTTGCAGGGTCATGGCTACTTGCAGGTACTGGTCACCGGTTTCCTGCTGCAGGTTGACCACGAAGGGTTCGATCACCACGAAGGTGGGCGCCTTGGCTTCGGCATGATCGTCGGCATGATCCTCACCCTTCTTGCCCTTGCCCCCCATCATGAAGAAGGCTGCAGCCCCACCGATGACCAGCACCAGCACGGCACCGACGATGATGAAGAGCATCTTCTTGCTCGATTTTGCCGGTGCTGCTTCTGCTTCAGCTCCCTTGGCCGGGGCTTTACCTTTTGTTGCCATCTACTCTTCCTTTCAGTTCGTCAGCGCACAGTGCGGGGATGTCTGCTTATCGGCAGGGAAATCCCATTGTTGAGTCCTTGTGCGGACGAAATTGCCTATTTTGTAAGAATCTCTTGCGTGAAGTGCTCAGGCGAAGGTGTCTACCAGGCCCAGACCGCTGGTGCTCACACTGGCGGTCGTGGTGCCGGTGATCGCGGCATCGCCATCCTGGTCCTGGCCGAAGCTGCCGGAAGACGAATTGCGCGCCTGCGGCTGACCATTGCCGGCACCTTGCTGCTGGTTGGGCATCCCGGTCTGGACATTGGCCTGGCCCAGCTGGATGCCGGCCTGGTCCATCATTCGCGCAGCTTGGCATGCC
>NZ_BADI01000942.1:0-2463 GCF_000333555.1 Herbaspirillum sp. B65
CGCCGCGCCAGCGGGCGGCGCACAGGTACAGGGGTTGCAGCGACAGCCGGGTTGCGGGGGTAGGGGTGTTGGTCGTTTTCATTCATGTCTCCTGTTTTGGCGTGGTGTGTTGTGCTTGTGGTTGCTGTATTGCCTGCTTAATTCTTCATATCGAGCCGCAGACAGCGCCAGCCGTGGCTGTTGTGCTCGCTGGCGATGCGGGCCTCAGGTGTGTGCAGGGTGCGGGTGTCGCCCGCCGGCAGCCAGATGTCCACCGTGTCGGTGGCCACCGGCATCTGGCCTTCCTGCGTCACCTGCAGCGTGATGCTGTGGGCATCGCTGCGGGCGCGCACCTGCCAGCGTCCCTGCTGGCCTTCGCGCCAGGCCTGGCTGTGGCCATCGTCCTCGATGCAGCCGCCGCTGGCTTCACCCTCACCGGGCACCGGCACCACCAGGAAGGCGCGCGCATCGGCGGGCTGGCCGAAGTGTGGTTCGGCCACGTTCATGGGGATCACGCCGCCCTTGCGGATGAGCATCACCGGCTGCTCCCAGGGCGCTGGAAGGCGCACGCGCTGGCCGCCGGCAAAGCTCTCGCCGCTCCAGTACGACACCCAATCCGCACCGGCTGGCAGATAGAGCTCGCGCTCGGTCTGTCCGGCCTCGACCACGGGCGCGACCAGCAGGTCGCTGCCCAGCATCATCTCGTCACATTCTTCATAGCAGCGACGATCCTGCGGGAACTGCGCGAAGGTCGGGCGCAGCACCGGCTGGTAATCCCGGGTGGATTGCCACAACAATTCATACAGGTAAGGAATGAAGCGGTAGCGCAGCTTGATGAGCGCAGCGATCTGGGCAGTCGCCTCGGGATACATCCAGGGTTCGTTGACGGTCTTGTCGTCGTTCCACGAATGGATGGAAAAGCGCGGCATGAACACGCCGAAGGCCACCCAGCGCACCAGCAGTTCCGGTTCCGGTGCGGGACCGGCGAAGCCGCCGATGTCGTGGCCGATGTTGGATACCCCCGACAGCGCCAGACCCAGACCCATCTTGAGGTTGTAGCGCAGGGTTTCCCACGAGGTGTAGTTATCGCCCGACCAGGTCTGCACGTAACGCTGCATCCCGGCGCCACCCGAGCGCGACACCAGGAAGGGGCGCTGCTGTGGTGCGGCCTCGCATTGCGCCTGGTGCGAGGTGCGCATCATCAGCATGGTCTGCAACACCTTGGCCTGCTGCACCGGATAGGGCGCGCCGAAGCCATGGGCCAGGGCATCCGGGGTCCAGACTTCGAACTCGTTGTTGTCGTTCCAGGTGGCGCTGATGCCATAGTCCAGCAGGGCCGACTTGACGTTGGCTTTCCACCATTGCTGGGTGGCCGGATTGGTGAAGTCGAGATAGGCCCCGACCTCATCCCAGAACTGCACCCAGGCCGGCTGTCCCGCGCTGTCGTTGATCAACAGCCCCGCTTCGCGCGCCTGTTCGAACTGCGGATGATCACGCAGCAGGCAGGGTTTGATGTTGGCGCACAGGTGTACGCCGGCGTCGTGATAGCTCTGCACGAAGCCCTTGGCGTCGGGGAATTTGTCGGTGTTCCAGTGGAACACGTAACGCTTGGGGCCGATCGAGGTATAGCCCGACGACAGGTGGAACGAGTCGCACAGGATGTCGTGCTGGCGGCAGTTGTCGATGAACTGCCCCATCTGCGCCTGGGCATCGGGGGCATCGGTATAACTCATGGTGGAGCCGGAGTAGCCCAGGCCCCACTTGGGCATCCAGGCGGGCCGGCCGGTGAGCCAGGTGAAGCGGCGGGTGGCGGCCAGGGGCGTGTCGGGCGAGGCGATGAAGTAGTAATCCAGGTCGCCATGCGGTGCCACGAAGTAGCGATACAGGCCGTGGTAGTTGTCCAGCTCGCGGCCCATGTCGAAGCGGCAGTCGGAGAGGGTGTCGTAGAACAGCCCGAAACCGCTGGCGGCCTGCGCATTCCAGGTGATGTAGAAGGGGATGTGCTTGTAGAGCGGATCGGTGTTGCGGGCGCTATAGCCCATGGCATCGATGTTGCGCATCTCGTAGGACTGGCCGGCGCGGTTCATGTCACCGGCGCGCTCGCCCAGGCCGAAGTACAGTTCATCGGGCTGGCGCTTGAGGTAGTGATAGACCTGCTGGTCCCAGTAACCGAAGTTGTAGGCTTGCGTGGGACGGTCCGTCAGCACCGTCTGCCACTGGCCCTGGCGCTGCATTTCCCATTGGCAGAAGCCGCCCTCCAGCGTCACCGTCAGACGGATTTGCGTGGTCTCGATCTGCACCCGGCCGGCTTCATTGTGCAGGGCGAAGTCGGGCAGCGTGAAGCCGCTCATATCGCGCCGGTCGCGGCCTTGCGGCGGCGTGTCTTCGGCACCGGGCGCAATGGCCCAGGAGGCCGGCCCACGCAGCTCGCCCTGGGGCAGCACCAGCACCCGGATGATGTTTCTTCCAGGACAAACAGCTCGA
>NZ_BADI01000941.1:0-1097 GCF_000333555.1 Herbaspirillum sp. B65
TGGGTGGTTTCATGCAGCCGCAGGGCCACGTACAGATGTTGATGAACACGGTCGACTTTGGCCTGAACCCGCAAGCTGCGCTGGATGCGCCGCGCTGGAAATGGGAAAAGGCAAACAAGGTGTCCATCGAGCACACCACGGCTGAACACCTCTTCCGTGGATTGGGCGGGCTGGGTCATGAAGTCTCGTGTCCGGGCAACCAACTCGGCTTCGGCCGTGGCCAGATCATCTGGCGCAATGACGAAGGCGTGCTGTGCGGCGGGACCGAACCGCGCACCGATGGCTGCGTGGCGGCCTGGTAAGAAAGCGCCCATCGTGAAAAGCCTGGCCGCCTCCGCCCCCTCCCCCGCCGCTGACGCGCTCGCTCCCGATATCGAAAGCGAGGACGCGCTGGTGCGCAACGGCTCGCTGCCCGAGTACGTCTATGCGCAACTGCGCCAGGACATCTTCGACATGCGCCTGTTGCCCGGCGACCAGATCACCGAGACCGAGATCGCGGCGTATTTCAAGGTCTCGCGCACGCCGGTGCGGCAGGCGCTGCAACGCCTGCAGAACGATGGACTGATGCAGGGCTACGTGCGCGGCGGCTGGGAGGTAGTGCCCATCGACTTCAAGCGCTTTGCCGATCTCTACGAAATGCGCAAGCTCATCGAGACCCACGCGGTACGCCGCCTCTGCACCAGAGGCGGTGACCAGTCGGTACTGGCCGGGCTGCGCGCCACCTGGTGCCTGCCTGCCGAGGCACGCGAACCGGACGGCCCCAAGGCGGCGCAGCTCGACGAGATCTTCCACCAGACCCTGGTGCGCGCGGCTGGCAACCAGGAGATGGCCGAAACCTTCGACCGCCTCACCGACCGTATCCGCATCGTGCGGCGGCTGGATTTTCTCTATGGCGATTGCCTGCACTCGACCTATGAGGAACATGCCGCCATCCTCGACTGCATCGCCGCCGGCGACGCCGAGAGCGCGATGCGCCTGATGGGCGAGCACATCGATGGCAGCCATGCCGAGGTCAACCAGATCACCTTGCATCGCCTGCACAGTGCGCGCGCCACCGCGACCACCAAGCCGCCGGCCTATGTCTCGGTGCGGGGCGG
>NZ_BADI01000940.1:0-2127 GCF_000333555.1 Herbaspirillum sp. B65
GGACTGAAAAAATATTTCGCCTCCGGCAGCAGCACGTCAAGGGCCGTTGATGATGTCTCCTTCAGCCTTGCCCAAGGCCAGACCCTGGGTCCGGTGGGGGAATCCGGTTGCGGCAAGTCCACCACCGGGCGCAGCGTACTGCGCCTGATCGAACCCAGCGCAGGCAGCGTGCGTTTCATGGGCCGGGAACTGACCTTGTGCCCGAAGACCAGTTGCGTGCCATGCGCCGTCACATGCAGATGGTGTTCCAGGATCCGTACGCCTCGCTGAACCCGCGCATGACCATCGGCGAAGTGCTGGAAGAGCCGCTGCTGGTGCACAAGCTGCACGAGCGCGCCACCCGCAAGCGCAAGGTGGCCGAGGCCTTGGAAATGGTCGGACTCAACCCGGCCTATGCGGCGCGCCATCCGCATGAATTCTCCGGCGGCCAGCGCCAGCGCGTAGGCATCGCGCGCGCCATCATCACGCGCCCCAAGTTGGTGGTGGCCGATGAAGCCGTGTCGGCGCTGGACGTGTCGATCCAGGCGCAGATCCTGAACCTGCTGCGTGAACTGCAGCAGGAACTGGGGCTGACCTACCTGTTCGTCTCGCACGACCTGGCCGTGATCCGCCACGTCAGCGACCACATTGGCGTGATGTACCTCGGGCGCATGGTGGAATTGGGCACATGTGAAGAAGTGTACTCAAACCCGCGCCATCCCTACACGCAGGCGTTGCTCTCAGCCATTCCACGTGAACATCCGCGCCAAAAACGGGAACGCATCGTGCTGCAGGGAAGCATCCCCAATCCGGCCGCCCCGCCCCCGGGCTGCCACTTCCATCCGCGCTGCCCGTCCTGCATGGATATCTGCAAGACCGAGGCGCCGCCTGCCATCAAGATCAGCCCTACCCATACGGTGGCTTGCCACCTGAGCCGCCCGGAGTTGGCACTACGCCCGACCCGATAAAATACGCCCCTGAACCAAGAACGAGAGACCGCCATGCCTGCCTTCCCCGACTTCAGCAGCAACCACTATCCCTACCTGTCGCGCCGCAGCGCCGTCTATGCCCGGCGCGGCATGGTGGCGACCTCGCAGCCGCTAGCCGCCCAGGCCGGGCTGGAAGTCCTGCAGCGAGGCGGCAATGCCATCGATGCCGCCATCGCCGCAGCCGCGGCACTGACGGTGGTGGAACCCACCGCCAACGGTATCGGCGGCGATGCCTTCGCGCTGGTCTGGCATGGTGGCAAGCTGCATGGCCTGAATGCCAGCGGCCCCGCCCCACAATCCATCTCGGCTGACCAGCTCACCAGCGCAGGATTGAAGGAGATGCCCAAACACGGCGCCTTGCCGGTCACCGTGCCCGGCACGCCCAGCGCCTGGGCCGCCATGGCCAAGCGCTTCGGCAAGCTGACGCTGAGCGACTCGATGGCCGGCGCCATCACGCTGGCGCGCGAGGGTTTTCCAGTCTCGCCGATGGTGGCCCATGCCTGGCAGGTGGCGCAGCAGAACTTCAAGCGCGCATTCAAGGAAGCGCATTTCCAACCCTGGTTCGATACCTTCTGCATCGATGGCCAGGCCCCGCAGGCCGGCCAGCTGTGGCGCTCAGCCGGCCACGCCGCCACCCTGCAAGCGATTGCCGAAGACGGCGCCGAGAGCTTCTATCGCGGCGCACTGGCCGAACAGATCGCCGCCTTCCTGCAACACGCCGGTGGCTATCTGCAAGCTGCCGATCTGGCCGCCTTCCAGCCGCAGTGGGTGGACCCCATCGGCGTGAACTATCGCGGCTATGAGGTCTGGGAAATCCCGCCCAATGGCCACGGCATGGTGGCGCTGATGGCGCTGAACCTGCTCAAAGCCTACGATTTCACCGAGCGCGATACCCTGGCCACCTACCACCGCCAGATCGAAGCCATCAAGCTGGCCTACGCCGATGGCCTGGCCCACATCGCCGATCCGGCGCACATGAAGGTGACGGTGCAGCAATTGCTGTCGGAGGCCTATGCCGATGAACGCCGCAAGCTGATCGGCCCGCGCGCCACGCTGCCGGTGGCCGGCGGACCGTCGCGCGGGGGCACGGTGTACCTGTGCACGGCCGACGCCGAAAGGCACATGGTGTCCTTCATCCAGAGCAACTACATGGGCTTCG
>NZ_BADI01000939.1:0-4882 GCF_000333555.1 Herbaspirillum sp. B65
TCTGGGTATAACCAGACCTCATCCTGCGATGAAATATAAAACACTATTAAGTAGTGCACTATATATTTAACTTTAAAAAAGGGACGCGGCAACGCCCACATCCCTTCGACATCACTCACCCGTGTTCTTGTGCAAACGGGCGCGCAATGCCATCAATTCTTCCTTCATCGCGGTCAGTTCCGCGGCGGTCGACTCGGTGGCGCGCAGGACTTCGCGCGGCAACTCCACCGCCTGCTCGCGCAGCTTGTCGCCCTCGGCGGTCAGTGAAATGACCACCTGGCGCTCATCACTGGCGGCGCGCTCCCGACTCACCAGGCCCTGCGCTTCCATGCGCTTGAGCAGTGGCGTCAAGGT
Organism: Herbaspirillum sp. B65; assembly: GCF_000333555.1. Lineage (NCBI taxonomy): Bacteria > Pseudomonadati > Pseudomonadota > Betaproteobacteria > Burkholderiales > Oxalobacteraceae > Herbaspirillum > Herbaspirillum sp. B65. The sequence goes on from NZ_BADI01000939.1 coordinate 355, forward strand.
GGCAGAATCCAGCACCAGGCGCTCGCCGATCTCCGACACCGTCAACTGGTCCTGCTCCCACAACACCATCAACACCAGGTACTGCGAATAGGTGATGCCGAGATTGCGCAACAGCTTGCGATAGAGCTTGCTCATCGACAAAGACGTCGAATACAGCGCAAAACACAACTGGGCATCCAGTAGCGGGGCCGCCTTGCGTTTGTCTGTTTTCGAATTCATGCAGCGCAGTTTAGCGAGGCCAAAATTAAATAGCAAGCTATTTAATAAAAATATTTACACGCAGGTGCAGACCAATGATGCCGCGCACCTGCACCGCGCATCCTTGCACGCGCGCATCAGGCAGGCGCCCCATCAACGGGCAGCCAAGGTGCGGCGACCGCCCGCCTGGAAGCCTGTCTGGCCTAAATTCCCGGCCATCGATAGCGTTTTACCAGCTGACGAAATCCTGACGCCATGGCACGCTTCCTGCATGTCCTCTTTGTTGTATACATTGACGTATCCGTCCTTGCCTTCATCCTGTCCATCGCCTAACCTGGCCCGATGGCTGCGGCAGACAGGCTCGCCGCCAGGTCGGTTGCGCTCGCTCAGTGATGACTTCTGAAAGGAACAACGAATGAACCAGCGTGTCTCCCGTTTCCTGCTGTGCGCAATGTCCTCGGCCGTGCTGGCCACCTGTTCCCTGCCCACGTTGGCGGTGACGCTCAACATCTCGCTGGACGCCGATCCCGGCAAGCTCGATCCGACGCAATCGTCGATGTTGAACGAGCGCATCCTCTACCAGAGTATCTTCGACAAGCTGGTGGACCTGGATGGCGAAGGCAAGATCGTCCCCATGCTGGCCGAGCGCTGGACCGTTTCCGACGATCAGAAGACCTACACGCTCTACCTGCGCAAAGGGGTCAAGTTCCAGGACGGCACGCCCTTCGACGCCAAGGCGGTGGAGTTCAACCTGCTGCGCGGCCAGGAAAAGACTTCCCTGCGCCGCAACGAACTGAAATACGTCAGCAAGATCACGGTGGTGGACGATCACACCATCAAGCTGGAACTGTCCACGCCCTTCGCCCCCTTCCTGTCGATTCTCACCGACCGCGCCGGCATGATGTCCTCGCCCACGGCCGTGAAGAAATACGGCGAGGATTACGTTAACCATCCGGTCGGCACCGGCCCCTTCATCTACCAAGGGCGCCTCAAGGGTGCCACGCTCACGCTCAAGAAGAATCCCGACTATTGGCGCGCCGGCCTGCCCAAGGTCGACGAAGTGGTCTACAAGATCATGCCGGACGTCAATGTGGCCTTCAACAACCTGCGCAGCGGCCAGGTCGACATCAGCAACCGCTTCCCCTACAAGGAAATCACCAACGTCCCGGCCAACGCCAATTACACGGTGCTCAACAAGCCCTCGTTGGGCTTTCGCGGCGTCTATCTGAATACCACCAAGCCGCCCTTCGACAAGAAGGAAGTGCGCGAAGCCGTCGACATCCTCATCGACCGCAACGCCATCGCCAAGGTGGTCTACAACAATGCGGTAGCACCCGGTCACTCGCCCTTCTCCAAGGCACAGTTCGCCAATGGTCCCAGCGACGTGCCGCCCAAGGTCGACGTAGCACGCGCCAAGGCCCTGCTCAAGGCGGCCGGCAAGGAAGGCGGCTTCAGCTTCAAGCTGACCCTGCCTACCACGGCCGACGAATTGCAGGCCGGCCAGATGATCCAGGGCATGTTGCGTCCGGCGGGCATCACCGTCACGCTGGAAAAGACCGAGATCGCGTCCCAGGTCGAAGCCGGCAAGACTGGCGCCTTCGAAGGCCTGTTCCTGGGATGGAGCGGACGCCCCGACCCGGACCAGAACATCTTTGACTTCGTGAACTCCGGCGGCTCGATGAACTATTCGCACATCGCTGCCAAGGAGGTGGACGACCTGCTGCAGCAGGCCCGGGTGGAAGGCGACCAGGCCAAGCGCAAGGTGCTCTACGACCAGGCCATGGCGATCCTGGTCAAGGAAGTGCCCTACATTTATCTGGTGCATGACAATGTGCTTTTCGGCATCGCCAAGTCGGTCAAGGGCTTCCAGTACGTGCCCGATGGCGTGATCCGTACCGCCACCGTCTCCAAGTAAGTCCATGCTCAAGCTGCCCAAGTTCCTGCAGCGATTGCTGCTCTCGCTGCCCACTCTGCTGCTGGTGAGCAAGGTGGTGTTCTCCCTGTTGGCGGTGCTACCGGGCGATCCGGTGGCCGCCATCCTGGCCATGGAAGCCACGCCCGAAGCCGCTGCCGCCCTGCGACTGAAGCTGGGACTGGATGATCCGTTGCTGGTGCAGTATGGGCGCTGGCTGTGGGCGGTGCTGCACGGCGACCTGGGACGCTCCTTCATCGACAACACCCCGGTGGCCGAGGCCTTGTGGCAGCGCCTGCCGGTGACCATCGAACTGGCCCTGGGCAGCTTCCTAGTGGCCGTGGTCATCGCCGTGCCAGCCGGCATCCTCTCGGCAGCACGGCCACGCGGCTGGGCCAATGCCATCGGCACCTTGATTGCGCTGTTCGGTATGTCGGTGCCGCACTTCTGGCTGGGCATGTTGTTCATCATCCTGTTCGCAGTCAAGCTGGGGTGGCTGCCGGCCTCGGGTTTCGTGCCGCTGTCGGTGGACTGGCACGCCAACCTGATTGCCATGGTGATGCCCATGGTCGTGACCGGCCTGCGTGAATCGGCCATCCTGATGCGCATGGTGCGCAGCAGCCTGCTGGAAGTCTTGAACGAAGATTACATCCGCACCGCCTTCTCCAAGGGCCTGCGCGACTGGCAAGTGGTGCTGGGCCATGCGCTGCGCAATGCCATGATTCCGGTGCTCACCGCCAGCGGCCTGATGGTCTCCGGGATGCTGGGCGGGCTGGTGATCACCGAAAGCATCTTCGGTATCCCTGGCATGGGCAAGATGATCGTCGACGCCATCTTCCAGCGTGACTACGTGACCGTGCAGGCCGGCGTGCTGGCCGCCACGGTCATGGTGATCGTGGTCAATCTCTGCGTGGATCTGCTCTACAGCGTGATCGACCCGCGTATTGCTCGCTGAAGTCCCATTGAATGCCCGCTCAACGTTGAACCTGCGATGACGCCTCCCGACATGAACACCTCCTCAAGCGCCCAGGCCCTGCCTGCGCTGCCCCGCTGGCGCACCCTGCGCCGCTTCAGCCGCAACCGTCTGGCGCTGATCGGTGCGGTGATCATCACTGTACTGGTGCTGCTGGCCCTGGCTGCACCGGTACTGGCCCGGTACGATCCGATCTTTGACCAGGACTATGGCAATCTACTGTCAGGTCCCAGCGCCGAACACTGGCTCGGTACGGATGACCTGGGGCGCGACATCTACAGCCGTATGCTGTACGGTTCGCGCATCTCGCTGCAGGCAGCATTGATCTCGGTCGGGCTGGCCTTTTCGCTGGGCGTGCCCATCGGCATCCTCAGCGGCTACTATCGCGGCGCGGTCGATGCCATCGTCATGCGCGTGGTCGATGCCCTGCAGGCCTTTCCCTCGCTGATCCTGGCGCTGGCCCTGGCGGCGGCGCTGGGCGGTGGTTTCTACAATGCCATGGTGGCCGTGGGCATCGGCTTCACCTCTTCCTTCGTGCGACTGGCACGCGGGCAGGCCATGACCATCCGCAATCTCGACTACGTGATGGCGGCACGCTCCATCGGCGCCGGCCACCTGCGCATCATGTGGCGCTACATCCTGCCCAATGCGCTGGCGCCGCTGGTGATCCAGGCCACCTTCGCCATGGGCACGGCCATCATTGCCGAAGCCGGACTGTCCTATCTCGGCCTGGGCGCCAAGCCGGAAGACCCCAGTTGGGGCTCCATGCTGCACATCGCCCAGGGCTACCTGAACAGCACGCCGATGCTGGCCATGTGGCCGGGGCTGGCGATCTTCCTGGTGGTGCTGGGCTTCAACCTGCTGGGCGACGGCATCCGCGAAGTGTTCGACCCCAAACTGAGCCGCTGAGGAACCTCCATGCTCGCCATCGAGAATCTCAAGATCGAATTCAAGAGCCACGGCCGCCGGGTTGCGCCGGTCGATGGCGTTTCCTTCTCCCTGGGCCAGGATGAAACGGTCGGCCTCTTGGGTGAATCCGGCTGCGGCAAGAGCGTGACAGCCCTGTCCATCCTGCGCCTGTTCCCCATGGCCAGCCAGGCCCGGCTGTCGGGCAGCATCCGCTTTGGCGAACGTGAGCTGCTGCAAGCCGACGACGCCACCCTGCGCAGCATCCGCGGCAAGGAGATCGCCATGATCTTCCAGGAACCGATGACTTCGCTGAACCCGCTGCACCGCATCGGCGAGCAATTGAGCGAGATGCTGCGCATCCACACTGCCCTGCCGCGCCAGGAGATCGCCGCCAAGGTCATCGCCATGCTGGAACGCGTGGGCCTGTCGCGTGCGGCGCAGCTGGTGGATGAATATCCGCATAGCCTTTCCGGGCGTATGCGCCAGCGCGTCATGATCGCCATGGCCCTGCTGTGCCAGCCCCGTCTGCTGGTCTG
>NZ_BADI01000938.1:0-2514 GCF_000333555.1 Herbaspirillum sp. B65
AGCATGAAAGACTGGGGCGTGCAGTGGCCCATCGCCGCTGGCGCCTTGGCCTTGCTGGCGGCTGCCGGCGGTGGGGGAGGCGGTGGAGCGGCGGCGGCCGGCAGTACGGGGGGCAATGCCAGTCATGCCGGTAACGCCGCCAGCGGTGCCGGCGCAGGTGGTAGTGGCAGTAGTGGTGCCGGTGCCAGTGCAGGCGGCGCTGTCGAAGGTACCGTGGCCGGCGCTGGCATCTCCAACCAGCCGGAAGTCAAGGCCACGATCTCGGGTGCCGCCATGCTGGGCCCGCTCAACAATGCGACTGCCATCGCCTACGACAACCAGGGCCATGTCCTGAGCACGGCGGCGCAGGTGATCGATGGTCGCTATTCGCTGGTGCTCAATGATCCGGCCTATCGCGGCACCATCCTCATTGTCATTCGCGACAATACGCCCGGCCTGCCCGATAACTACGCCGATGAAGCCACGCTCAAGCTCACCGACCTGGGCAGCACGCCCTTGCGCGCGCTGGCCACGGCCACCGGTGCCAACCAGATCGTCAACGTCACCGCACTGACCGAACTGGCGGTGCTCAAGGCCGGGCTGGACGTGGGTTCGATCAACCCCTCCGAAGCCACGGACCTGAGCGCCGAGCGCATCGCCGCCATCAACAATGCGGTGGGTGGCTTCTTCAAGGTCGATGTCGTCGGCGGCGAGGTGACGCCGACGGTCACCCAGAACGCCAATGGCCAGGTCATCGCCAACCCCGGCTTCAACCCCGGCATCAGTGGCGAAGCCTATAACTACGGTGCTGCGCTCAAGGCCATCTCCAACCTGGTGCAGCTCGATGGCAAGGCCTATCCCAGCCAGATCGATGCCATCCAGAAGCTGGCCAAGACCCTGCAATTCGTGGACGACAGCAATACCGCGCTGAAGTGGGCCACCAATGCGCGCGGCCAGTCGTTGGCCTCTTCCAACCTGTTGCAGTCGCATCTGTTTAGCGAACCGCTGCTCAAGATCATCAACAATCCTGACAGCAGCGCCGATGCCGTGGCCACAGCACAGGGCCGTTACGACAATCTGCAAAAGTTGCCCGGTGGTGCCACCATCGCCACCTACCTGCAAGAGAACCACGTGGCCATTGCCGAACCGACGCTGCTCATCAAGGAGGCCGTGATGAGCAACCCGGAGCTGTGGCAGAGCGCGCCCCTGAACAACACCCTGCAATTGGACCAGGGCGATTTCCTGGAAGGCGGGCTGAGCGTGAAGACGCCGCCCTATGCGACCGTGAACGTGGTGCTCGATGGCAAGGACACGCTGGGCCGCGACCTGCGCATCAGCCTGCCGGCTGCGCGCTCCGATGACGCCGGCCAGGCCGTGCTGGTGTCGGACGACGATACCACCCAGCAGTTGCTGCAATTGGATCACTCCCAGCCCATCATTGCCGAGGTCACCGTCACCGATGGTTACAACAACCGCACCAACTACACGGTGTGGAAGAACAATGACGTGCGTGTGGACCTGACCACGCCGGCCGGCATGACCGATTTTGCCCAGTCGGCTCTCGCTCTGGTCAGTGACAGCAGCTACAGTGGTCGTGCTGGCGATGACCCCAATCATGTGCCCGCTGCACAGGGCGACAGCGACAAGATCACCCAGGACGGCAGCCTGCGCGTGCGGCTCACCAAGGCCCTGGTCAATGATGAACGCCTGCAGTTTGCCGTGGCTACCGCTCTGGATAGCAATGGTCATCCTCTCTTCGGTCTGTGGAAGGAGGCCGGCAAGCTGGTCCAGTCCTCCACCAATGCCCGCGGTGAGGTCGACTACATTGCCAGCGACGTGGTGCAGGCCAATGGCAGCAACTGGGTCAGGGCGCGTGTGGTGCTGGTGGGGAGTTCCTACACCGGCGGCTATGGCAACGCCAATACGGCTGCCGACACCTTGCAGTTCACCCTGGACACGGTCGCGCCGCCGCAATCGAGCCTGCAGTTCGAGTTCAACAAGGACGATGGCTTGAGCACCAGCGACGGCGTGAGCAGCCAGCGCGGCGCGCAACTGCTGCCGCTGGGAGCGCTCGAGTCGGGGGCGCAATTGCACTTCCGGCTGGTCGCCGGCAATGGCACCGATGCCCGCACCCTGCAATTGCAACTGGCCGGCGGCACCACCCAGCAGGTCACGCCGGGGAACTGGTACACGCTCGGGGCAGGGGATCGCCTGCTGCTCAACGGCGACACCCTCACCGGCAATGGCAAGGCGCAATTGAACCTGCGCCAGATCGACGTCGCCGGCAACTTCAGCGAGAACACCCAGCGTTTCGTGGTCGATAGCACCGGGCTGATCCAGCATACGGTGCAGTTGGCCAATAGTGAGAAAGCCGTCAACGATGCGCAGGCTGCAGTCAATGCTGCGCAAGCCGCGTTCGATGCGGCCGACGCCTCTACCCGGTCGGCCAAGCAGGCCAGCCTGGCCGCAGCGCAAACGGCGCTGGCGCGTGCGCAAAGCGCTGAAGAAAGCGCCATGACCCAGGCGCGTGCCGCC
>NZ_BADI01000937.1:0-988 GCF_000333555.1 Herbaspirillum sp. B65
CCGCCATTGGCATGACTGCGCGCATAAGACTTCAATACCCGTGGCAGCAGATTGTTGGCCACCGAGGGCACGCAGGCCACCGTCACGTGCTCGCGCCGCTGCGCCATGCCCTGCGCCACGCTCTTGACGGCCAGCTCCAGCTCTTCCATCACGGCCTGGGCATGAACCAGGAACAGCTCGCCGGCCGGGGTGAGCGAGACGCGCCGGGTGGTGCGATCGAACAGCCGTTCCTGCAAGGCCTGCTCCAGGTTCTCGATGCGTCGGCTCAATGCCGGCGGCGTGATGAACAGGCCCTCGGCAGCCGCGCGAAAGCTCGACTGGCGCGCTACGGCAATGAAGGCCTGCAATTCGGCGGTCTCGATATTGATGCGCATTTTTTATCAATCCCCAGATTAAATGCAATTAACTTTTCAAAGGATTCTACTCAAACTGCCGGGTCTCACCCCAATCACAGCGAAATCAAAACGCTAACAGGAGATCCGCATGAACCGCATTTTCCGTACCTCCCGCACCACCCTCTTCCAGCGCAGCGTGCTGGCCCTGGCCCTGGGCGCAATCAGCACGCTGGCTGCCGCCGCCGATATCCACGTGGTCAGCTCGGGCGGTTTCGCTGCCGCCTACAAGGCGCTGGCGCCCGTCTTCGAAAAGAAGACCGGCCATAAGCTGATCTCTGGCTGGGGCCCCTCCATGGGCCAGACGCCACAGGCCATCCCCAACCGCCTGCAGCGCGGCGAACCCATCGATGTGGTGATCATGGTGGGCGACTCGCTGGACAAGCTGGTCGCAGAGGGCAAGGTCTCCAAGTCCGAACACAAGCTGCTGGCGCTCTCGCGCATCGGCCTGGCCGTCAAGGCGGGCGCCCCCAAGCCGGATATTTCCACCCTTGACGCCTTCAAGCGTAGCTTGCTCACCGCGCACTTCGTGGTCTATTCGGACAGCGCCAGCGGCGTATTCCTCTCCACCAAGCTCTTCAAGCGTCTGGGCATCG
>NZ_BADI01000936.1:0-1159 GCF_000333555.1 Herbaspirillum sp. B65
ACTCCAATCGCTCCGAGGCATTCCGCGACCTGGGGCGCAAAGAACTCGGCCAATCCGAGATGGCAGGCGGCAAGGCCAAATGGTGCGTGGCCACCGTCACCTATCTTTATAACCATCATGAGCGCATGTTGACCAACCGGCTCAACCAGTTGCAGCACGACCACCATGGCGTCGCGGCGGCTTCCCAGCATGTGCATCTGGATCATGACAACTGCCTGGAAACGGTCATCCTCAAAGGTCGCGTGAGCGAAGTACGAGCCTGTGCCGAGGCGATGGTCGCGCAGACCGGGGTGCGGCACGGCAATATCCATATCGTCCCCCTCGAACCTGAAAAAGGGACTTACCTGCGCGTCAAGCATGGCCCGCTAGCCCCGGCCTCCCCGCAGCGGAAAAACAGCTAGCCGCATGGCTCCATCGTCCCGCAGGATGATGGAGACCATGAAAGGCAGCTCAGGCTTAGGCAGCCAGTTCCTCTTCACTCCACGGCGCGGGAAGGCGCCCTTGCATCAAGGGCTCCAGCACTTGCGCCAGCCTGGTCAGCCAGAGTCGCCTGAGGGCGTCATCGCTATGCCTGTCATTTGCAAGGCGCAAACGCCGGGTCTGGCATCCCTGGACCGCGTCCACCATCTCTTGCGGACATTCCAGGGCCAACAGCAGTTGCGCCGTTGAGCGCCGCAGGTCATTGGGTGTCCAGTCCGATATCGGCAAGCGCGGACGCTGGTAGTCGGGGCGCGACTCGCAATCCTCGCGGGCATTCCAGACTGCCACGCCGACATTCTTGGGATCGAAGCCTCCGCCCTTGCGCCCCTCGAACAGGTAACCCGTGCTACTGGCTTGCACGCGACGCCGGACGATCTCCAGTGCCCGCCCCACCAGCGGCACACGATGATCCATGGCCGCATCGCGTCGTCGTGCCCGCAGCTTGTCTTGCGGGATAGTCCACCACCAGCCGTCTGGCTCCTGGCTGATCTGGCTGGCGTGCATGGCGCAGATATCCTTACCCGGCGCGCAGGTCCAGGCAAACAGGGTCAAGATATCTTCATTGGCGCTGGTGAAATGGCGCAACCAAGGCAACAGTACGGCCAGTTCAGCCACCGACAGCAAGCGCTTGCGCGGGCCGCGATGCACGCCCTTGACCCGCACGCCCTTGCTCTGAAGG
>NZ_BADI01000935.1:0-2568 GCF_000333555.1 Herbaspirillum sp. B65
ATGAAGGATCAGACAATGCGTCAACTCATCAGCACAGGTTCACCTTGGGAGCCCAAAGTCGGGTACTCACGGGCGGTGATCGTGAACGATACGATCTATATTTCAGGAACGGCCGGGAAAGGCCCGGACGTCTACACGCAGACCAGAGATGCGCTCGCCACGCTCGAGAAGGTACTCACCGACCATGGTTTCCAGTTGTCTGATGTGGTGCAGAGTCGCCTGGTGGTCTCCGACTTTGCGCACTGGGAAGACGCGGCGCGGGCGCATGGCGAGGTCTACGGCAGTATCCGGCCCGCTTTTTCACTGGTCCATGCCTTGCCCTTCGTCGATGACGCGATCCTGGCAGAGGTGGAGGCCATTGCTGTCAGAGTCGATAAGTGAAGACGCAGACTGATCAGCACGTCCGGCTCTCGGGCCGCGCACTGGCGGTGCTGTCGGTGGCCGCCGGCAGCGCCATTGCCAACAACTACGCCATGCAACCGGCGCTGTCGCTCATCGCTGCGGAGTTTGGCGTTCCGGTGGCAGCGATGACGGCCTTGGCATCCGCGGCCATCATCGGCTATCTGCTCGGCCTGGTGCTGCTGGTTCCGCTGACGGACAAGTTGAGCCCGCGCGTGCTGATTCCGGGACAGTTGTTCGCGCTTGCATGTGCATTGCTGCTTGCCGCTTGGGCCGCAAGCCCGGAGGGACTGATTGGCTGCTTCGTTCTGGTCGGCGCGACGACGACGGTGGCTGCGCAAAGCAGTGCCGTGGTCGGCAAGTACGCCCACGCCCAGCGCCGAGCCCTTAGCATGGCGACGATTTCGGCGGGCATATCGGCAGGGATATTGTTGAGTCGATTCGTCGGTGGCGTACTGGCACAGTGGTGGGGCTGGCGCGGCGCGCTGTTGGGCTTTGCCGCCTTCGCCGCAGTGTCAGCCCTTTGCGTGCTGCCGTTATTGCCCACACAAGGTCCAGATGCGCAAAGCGGATACTTTTCGAGCTTGCGCAGTATGCCGATACTGATGAAGACATCGAGGGAACTGCGCTTGCGCATCTACGCCGGGATGCTGTGGTTCTTCGCGTTCAATCTGATCTGGGTCGGCCTGGCCGTGCGCCTGGCGGCGCCGCCCTTCAACCTGGATGCGGCACACATTGGACTCTACAGCCTTGCCGGACTGTTGGGCCTGGTCATGACGCGCGTGGCCGGGCGTCTGGCAGACCGATTTGGTCATCGGCGGGTAATTGTCAGTGGTCTGACTTCCGCCTTTTTTGCCGCGATTGGATTGGCGCTGGTACTTGGGCATCCTGCCGCCCTCGCAGTCGCGCTGGCGGTGTTCGACGCCGGCTGTTTCACCGCACAGGTCGCCAACCAGGCGGGAGTGGTCGCGATTGCGCCTTCGCGCGCAGGGGTGTTGAATTCGGCTTACCTGTTTTTCTATTACGTTGCTGGCGCCATTGGTGCTGCCATGGCGGGCGTCGTCGTCGGTCGTGCCGGCTGGGAAGCGCTTGCCTTATTGGCTGCGGTTGCCACAGCCAGCGCGGCGATCATAAGCTGGTTGTCCGCTCACAAGATTGTATGAAGACGCCACATAACGTATGATAAAAAAATAATTCTTCATAAATCGTTCCCGAAGCCCCCTTTCGGGGACACGACATCGCCATCCACGCTCCATGTTCCCTGTCATACGCAAGCTGCTGGACGACACAGCGCCCGGTCTCAAAAAGAAAATCGTTGGCATCTACCTCTTCCTGATTCTCTTCAATGTCGCCGCCTGGCTCGCTGCCTTTGCCGTGTTCCGCCAGAATCCCCTGCTCCTGGGCACGGCTTTCCTGGCCTACAGTTTCGGCTTGCGCCATGCGGTGGATGCCGACCATATCGCCGCCATCGACAATGTCACGCGCAAACTCATGCAGGATGGGAAGAGACCAGTCAGCGTCGGTTTGATGTTTTCGCTCGGACATTCCACCGTGGTCATCCTGGCCTGCCTGCTGCTGGCATGGACCACCATGGCAATGCAAGCGCACCTGGAGTCGTTCCATGAGATCGGCGGCATCATCGGCACCCTGGTCTCGGCTTTTTTCCTGCTGCTGATTGCAGCCTTCAATCTTGCGATCCTGGTTTCTCTTTGGCGCAAGTTCCGCGATGTGCGTCTGGGTCGGGCCCATGATGAAGAAGACCTGAATGTGCTGCTGGATAAGCGCGGCATCTGGGCACGCATCTTCCGGCCGATGTTCCGACTGATCTCGCGCAGCTGGCACATGTTTCCGCTGGGTTTTCTGTTCGGCCTGGGCTTTGATACGGCCACCGAGATTTCCTTGTTGGGCATCTCGGCCACCCAGACTGCCAATGGTCTATCCATCTGGTCGATCCTGATCTTCCCCCTGCTCTTCACCGCAGGCATGTCGCTGGTGGACACCACGGACGGCATCCTGATGCTGGGTGCCTATCAGTGGGCCTTCGTCAAACCGGTGCGCAAGCTTTACTACAACATGGCCATCACCTCCCTGTCGGTCGTGGTGGCCTTGATCGTGGGCGGGATCGAGGTGCTGGGCCTGGTCCCGGATCAATTTGCACTTGTCCGGGCC
>NZ_BADI01000934.1:0-8150 GCF_000333555.1 Herbaspirillum sp. B65
TTTTCATCGGCGCAATCTATCANGCAGCCTGCGCGCCGCGCGCCCGCAGCCATGCTGCCAGCCGGCAAGAGCACCGTGTACCGGCATAAAAAACCCCTTTCGAACAAGGATTTAGCGTCGGCGTCGGACGAAAAAAAAGGGCTGCGACATATTGCCGCAGCCCGCAAATACAACAGAGAGGAATTGAGATTGGACCCGATTTCAAGCACTCTCCCCTTAATCCACATCAAATCCCATGCGCGGCAACGAAAGCCGGGCCTTGGCGCAATGCGCATGGCCATCCCATCAAAAGCCCCCGCTGGCCCCTGTCCAGCGCCGCGCCAAACGGGTATGATCGCTACCCGCTCGCGCGCCGACGACGTCCGCCCCAATGCGAGTCATCACGCCAGCGCAGAGCGGCAGCATTGCCGCCGCTGCCCTGCACGACCATCCGCACCCTCTGCACCACCGCATCACCAGGAGAATCCGATCCATGCTTCGCCGCAACCCATCCGGCCACCGGCCCCAAGTCCACGAATCCGCCTATGTCGACCACACCGCCATCCTGTGCGGCAAGGTAATCGTGCATGAGAATGTCTTCATCGGCCCCTATGCCGTCATCCGCGCCGACGAAGTCAATGAGCATGGCGAGATGGAAGCCATCGTCATCGGTGCCCATTCCAATATCCAGGATGGCGTGGTGATCCACTCCAAGTCGGGCGCGGCCGTGACCATCGGCGAACGCAGCTCGATTGCTCACCGCGCCATCGTGCACGGCCCCTGCACGGTGGGCGACGGTGCCTTCATCGGTTTTAACAGCGTGCTCTTCAATTGCAGCATCGGCGCTGGCTGCGTGGTGCGTCACAACGCCGTGGTCGATGGCTGCGACCTGCCGCCCGGTTTCTACGTGCCCTCCACCGAACGCATCGGTCCCAAGACCGACCTGGCGACCATCCCCCGCGTGACCGTGGCCGCTTCCGAATTCTCGGAAAACGTGGCACGCACCAACAACGAACTGGTACTGGGCTACAAGAAACTGCAAAACGAGTTCTGACACCTGCCCTACCCCAAACAAAAAATCCGGCTTCTTGCGAAGACCGGATTTTTTATCGACCAGCAAAATGCATCAGGGTGGCGACATCAACTCCCGCGATAGGTCGAATACGCCCAGGGCGACACCACCAGCGGCACATGGTAGTTCTGGGTGGCATCGGCAATACCAAAGGCGATCACCACCTCATCGACGAAACGCGGCTGCGGCAGACTCACGCCCTGCGCGGCGAAATAGTCGCCGGCGGCAAAGACCAGTTCGTACTTGCCGACCTGGAGTGTGTCACCGGCCAGCAGCGGCTCATCGCAGCGGCCATCGTCATTGGTGACGGCCTGCTTGAGCAGACGCTTGCCGCCTTGCTCCACGGCATACAGCGCCAGCTTCACGCCCGCGCCCGGCTTGCCCTTGGTGATATCCAGCACGTGCGTGCTCAGTTTGCCCATGTTGCAGTCCTTTCCCTGTGTGGTTGGATGGAGTGATGAAGGGCGATGATATAGCGGCAGCACACCCCTCCCTATACGAATACGCTGATACCGACCATCGATGAGGCGGCCCTCATGCCCATCGATTCAGACAATTCTGATTGAAGAAAATCGAAATTACGGCAAGCCATCGCAGGCGTCAAAAATACCCGCAATAAATCGAAATTTCTACTAGTTCCTTTTCCCACGACCCTTCCTATACTCGCCCGATCCATGCCAGATGCACCCCAGCAACTGGCCGGATTCCCCTGATATCTGATCGCCAGCCTTCCCTGGGGGCGGAACAGGAGCGGCCCCGCAGCATTCACGCCGCCTCCGTCCCGCACCCGCCCTCATCGCCAGCCAAGAGATTTCCAACCCTTTCTCTCGGAACCTGACATGAGCTTCATCAAGAGCCGCAAACACTCCTCCTCCCGCCTGTCGGCGGCCGTCGCTGGCGCCCTGCTATTGCCGGCCATGGCTGCGCACGCCCAATCGACCAGCCCATCGCTGCCCGGCGTGCAGGTCAATGCCACCAAGGATTCCCCTTACAAGGCCGAACAATCGGCCTCGCCCAAATACACGCAACCACTGGTAGACACGCCCCAGACCCTGCAGGTCTTCAAACGCCCGCTGATGGAGCAACAAGGCGCCACCACGCTCTCCGAGGTACTGCGCAACACCCCGGGCGTGGGCACCTTCTTCCTCGGTGAAAACGGCAGCACCAGTACCGGCGACACGGTCTACATGCGCGGCTTCGATGTCTCCAGCGCGATCTTCGTGGACAATGTGCGCGACCTCGGCGCCATCTCGCGCGACGTCTTCAACCTGCAGCAGGTCGAAGTGCTCAAGGGCGCGGCCGGCACCGACAATGGCCGTGGCTCGCCGACCGGCTCCATCAACCTGGTCACCAAGCAGCCCGAACTGAGCAACTCGGTCACTGCCAGCGCCACCTATGGCAGCTTCAACCAGAAGCGCGGCACGGTGGACTGGAACCAGGTCATCGACAGCGAACGCGGCCTGGCCCTGCGCCTGAACCTGATGAAGCAGAACAGCGGCGTGCCCGGCCGCCACGAAGTACATAGCAGCCGCGACGGCATCGCCCCCTCGCTGGCCTGGGGCCTCAACAGCCCGACCCGCATCATCCTGAACTACCTGCACATGCAGCAGGACAACCGCCCCGATGGCGGCGTGGTCACCATCGGCCTGCCCGGCTACAGCTCGCCGGACCCGGCACGCCCCTTCATCGGCCAGGCGCCCAAGGTCAATCCGCGCAACTTCTATGGCCATATCGACGACTACAACAAGGTCAACGCCGACATGACCACGCTGCGCGTGGAGCATGATTTTTCCCCGACCCTGAAACTGCAGAACAGCACCCGCTACGCCCGCACCGACCAGGACTATCGCCTCAGCTCCTTCCTCGCCACCGGCGTGGCCAGCAGCCGCTTCCCGGCCGGCATCCTCACACCCTCGGTCAGCGACCGCTCCACCTGGCAGCTGGCCCGGCAACTGGTGACCCGGCGCGACCAGTCCAACGAAATCCTCAGCAACCAGACCCACCTGACCAGTTCCTTCACTACCGGCGATATCAAGCACACCCTGGTGGGCGGCTTGGAGCTCACGCGCGAGCGCCAGCGTGCACTTTCCTTCACTGCCACTGGTTTGCGCCCCTATGCCAACCTGTACCAGCCCGACGCCCACTTCGACGAATCCAAGGTCAAGGTCGGCACCACCGGCTTCAACGAAGGCCAGACCGATACGGTCTCGCTGTATGCCCTGCACACCATCAAGTTCACGCCGCGCTGGTCGATCAACCTGGGCCTGCGTGAAGACCACTACCGCACCAGCTTCGACAGTACCTCGCAGAGCAATACCAGCAGCCTCAAGACCTCCGGCAACCTGCTCAACTGGAAGCTGGCCGGAGTCTTCAAGCCCACCAGCGCCAGCAGTGTCTATGCCCTCTATGCGAGCTCGCAGCAACCGCCGGGCGGTGCCAACTTGAGCCTGAGCGCCAGCCGCAGCAGTGCCGCCAACCCCGACTACGCGCCGCAGAAGACCCGCACCGCCGAACTCGGCACCAAGTGGGAGGTGCTCGATCGCAAGCTGGCCCTGACGGCGGCCCTGTTCCGCACCGAAGTGAGCAATGAAGTGGAACTGGATGAAGTGGCCAACACCTACTTCCAGACCGGCAGGAAGACCACCTCCGGCCTGGAACTGGGCGTGGTGGGCGAAGTCACGCCGGACATCTCCTTGACGGCAGGTTTTAGCCGCATGGATAGTCGCGTCACCCGTGGCCGCGTGGTAACGGCTGGCGGCGAGAACTACCTGGCCTATGCACCGCGCCAATCCTTCACCTCCTGGGCCACCTGGCGCGCCGCACCCGGCCTGAGCCTGGGCGGTGGCCTGCGTTACTCGGGCGGCCTGCTGCGCGGACGTGACGGCGCCGTGGGCACGCCCACCAGTACCGGCGCCTACTGGGTCGCCGACGTCATGGCCGCTTACGTGATCAACCAGCATGTCGACCTGCAGTTCAACGTCACCAACCTGTTCAACAAGGACTACGTGGCCGCCATCAACAAGAGCGGCTACCGCTATACCCCGGGCGGCGAACGCGCCTTCGCGCTGACGGCCAACCTGAAGTTCTGACGCCCAACGCGCCAGACGGTGGCGGCGCCCTGCCGCCACCGCCCGCCCAACCTACCTGCAAGCAAATCATTTACGCATTTTTGCAAAGCCCGATATGAAGACGTATTTTTTATACAACAAATCAGCCTATGCTCTTGACGCACGCAAAAGCCCGCTGCCACGCGACTTTGCTGTGATGACCAGTTTGAGAGACAAATGGTCAGATAAAATTTTAAAGAATAAGAATCACTTTGATTTAGGTGTTCCTTATAATTGTAAAAATCTCGTATCAATTCGACATCCCACGACTGGTACCGGATACACAACAACAGATACTCGCCAGCCATTCCAGCGAGGCCGACCAGGTCCATCTTGACCGCGCGGCCTGCGCAAGACTCATAGCCAGCCAAGAGAACCCTCGATAACTTCTCTCGGAACCTTGCCATGAGTTACATCAAGAGCCGCAAGCACGCCCATGGCGCGCTCGCTTCAACCCGTCTGTCGGCTGCCGTTGCCGGCGCCCTGTTGCTACCGGTGGTAGCAGCCCATGCCCAGACCAGCGCCACCCTGCCCAAGGTCGAAGTGACCGCCACCCAGGAATCGGACTACAAGGCCGACAAAGCCTCCTCGGCCAAGTACAGCCAGCCGCTGGTCGATACCCCACAGACCCTGACCGTGATCAAGAAACAGCTGATCGACCAACAAGGCGCCACCACCCTGACCGAAGCGCTGCGCAACAGCCCCGGCGTGGGCACCTTCTATCTCGGTGAAAACGGTTCGACCAGCACCGGCGACGCCATCTACATGCGCGGCTTCGACAGCTCCAGCGCCATCTTCGTGGACAACGTGCGCGACCTCGGTTCGGTCTCGCGCGACATGTTCAACATCCAGCAGGTGGAAGTCCTCAAAGGCCCGGCCGGCACCGACAATGGCCGCGGCTCGCCGACCGGCTCGATCAACCTGGTCACCAAGCAGGCCGAGATGAGCAACTTCTTCAATGCCTCGGCCACCTACGGTAGCTGGAACCAGAAGCGCGCCACGGCCGACTGGAACAAGACCCTGGACGAAGAACGCGGCGTGGCCATGCGCCTGAACCTGATGAAGCAGGACAGCGGCGTGCCCGGCCGTCACGAAGTCAAGAACGACCGCTGGGGCATCGCGCCCTCGCTGGCCTTCGGCTTGAACAGCCCGACCCGCGTGTTCCTGAACTACCTGCACGCGGACCAGGACAACGTCCCGGACGGCGGCGTGGCGACCATCGGCCTGCCCGGCTATTCCTCGCCCGATCCCGCGCGCCCGTACATTTCCGGTGCGCCGCGCGTAGCCTCCAGCAATTTCTACGGCAATGTGAACGATTACGACAAGGTCACCGCCGACATGTTCACCGCGCGCGTGGAGCATGACTTTTCGCAGGACGTCAAGCTGCAGAACACCACCCGCTACGCCAAGACCAGCCAGGATTACTTCCTGACGTCCTTCATGGCCTCGGCGGCCAGCAGCAGCCGTCCCACCGGCCTGATCACGCCCTCGGCCAGCAATCTGTCGAGCTGGATGCTGGCGCGCAACCTGCCCACCCGCAAGGACCAGTCCAACGAAATCCTCACCAACCAGACCAACGTCACGGCCAAGCTGAAGACCGGCAGCCTGCAGCACACGCTGGTGGGCGGCGTCGAGTTCACCCAGGAAAAGCAGCACGCCACCTCCTTCACCGCCACCGGCACGCTGCCGGCGGCCAACCTGTACAACCCGAATCCCAACTTCGGCAACGGCAGCTACAGCATCCGTGCGACCGGCTACAACGATGGCAAGACCGACACCGTCTCGGCCTACCTGTTCGATACCCTCAAGTTCAACGAACAGTGGTCCATCAACGGTGGCATCCGCGAAGACCACTATCGCACCACCTATAACGCCAACGCGGCCGGCGCCCTCACCAACCTGTCGACCTCGGGCAACCTGTTCAACTGGAAGCTGGCCGCCATCTTTAAACCGACCGACTACAGCAGCATCTATGCGCTGTATGCCACCTCGCAACAGCCCCCAGGCGGCGCCAACTTCACGCTGTCGGCCTCGGCCAACAGCGCGGCCAATAGCAACTATGCCCCGCAGAAGACCAAGACTTCCGAGCTGGGGACCAAGTGGGATCTGCTGAACAAGAAACTGGCCGTCACCGCCGCCGTGTTCCACACCGAAGTGACCAATGAAGTCGAGCAGGATCCGACCTCGCTGCAATACTTCCAGACCGGCAAGAAGACTGTGCAAGGCATCGAGCTGGGGGTGACCGGTGACGTGACCAGCAATCTGTCGCTCACCGCCGGCTATAGCTGGATGGATACCAAGGTCGACAACGGCGCCATCACCACGGCTTCCGGTGACAACAACCTGGCCTACACGCCCAAGCAGGCCTTCACCTCCTGGGCCACCTACCGCCTGCCGCAAGGCTTTACCGTGGGCGGTGGTGCGCGCTATGTCAGCTCGCTGCTGCGGGGCAAGGATGGCGCGGTGGGCACCCCGGCCTTTGCCGATGCCTACTGGGTCGTCGATGGCATGGTCGGCTATGTCGTCAACAAGAATGTGGACCTGCAATTGAATGTCTACAATATTTTCAACAAGGACTACGTCGCCGCGATCAACAAGAGCGGCTATCGTTACACCCCGGGCACGCCACGCGCCGTGGCGCTGACCGCCAACTTCAAGTTCTGAACCAGCCGATCGCAATGAATTGATCTGCCTCAGTCCCGCCACCAAGGGCTTTACTTAAAGTGGCGGATGCCGACTGAGTCCAGTCATGGATCAGCCAGACTTGACGGCCCCTCCTGCACCGGAGGGGCCTTTTCATTAGCGACAGGAGAATTCCATCATGATGCTGCATATCCCCGAAGTCCTCAGCGCCGAGCAGGTGCGTCACATCCGTGCCGAACTGGATCGCGCCGATTGGGTGGACGGCCGCGCCACCGTGGGCGACCAGGGGGCGCGCGTAAAGCGCAACCGGCAATTGCCAGAACATTCGCCACTGGGCTTCGCGCTGGGCGAGA
This sequence comes from Herbaspirillum sp. B65, assembly GCF_000333555.1. NCBI lineage: Bacteria > Pseudomonadati > Pseudomonadota > Betaproteobacteria > Burkholderiales > Oxalobacteraceae > Herbaspirillum > Herbaspirillum sp. B65. The sequence continues at coordinate 7,155 of NZ_BADI01000934.1, forward strand.
TCATCCTGGAGGCCTTGCGCAAGAATCCCCTGTTCTTTGCCGCCGCCCTACCCAAGAAGACCATGCCGCCGCTCTTCAACAGCTATGAAGGGGGCGAGCACTATGGCCTGCACGTGGATGGCTCGGTGCGCAACCTGCCCAATGCCGCCGGCAGCATCCGTACCGATGTCTCCTCCACCCTGTTCCTGTGCGACCCGGACGACTACGAAGGAGGCGAACTGGTGGTGGTCGATACCTACGGCACGCACGAAGTGAAGCTGCCAGCCGGCGACCTGATCGTCTATCCCTCCACCAGCCTGCACCGGGTCGAACCGGTCACCCGCGGCGCCCGCGTGTGCGCCTTCTTCTGGAGCCAGAGCATGATCCGCGACGACTGGAAGCGCAGCATGTTGTTCGAACTGGATCGCAACATCTACAGCCTGCGCCAGAAGATCGGCGACACCGAGGAAGTGCTGGGCCTGACGGGGCATTATCACAATCTGCTGCGGCAGTGGGCTGAAGTATAAATCTTTTATATCATTTATTTTATTTGGCGCCCGCCTGGAACCAGGCAGCCAATTCGGCGCGTTCTTCATCGGTCATCCGGGTCAGGTTGGCCAGCGGCATGTCCCTGGTCTGCACGGCGCGCTGGAATATCTTGGCGGCGTGCTGGTGGATCAGTTCGGGCGTGTGCAGCATCATGCCGGCCGGGGCGGTGGCAAAGCCGGGCTGGGTCGGTTTATCGGAGTGGCAGGTGGCGCAGCGCTGGGTGATGATGGACTGGATCCTGGCGAAGTCCGGTGCAACTGCTGGCACCGTGGCCACCGATGCGCCACCACCTGCGCCTTGCGCTACAGGCACAGTGGGCACCACCGGGCGCGGTGCAATGGCTACCGCCACCACCAGCAGCAAGGCCACCCCGGCCAGCGGATAAGCCACCGCGATCCGGCCCTTGTGGCGCAGATTGAAGAAGTGACGGATCAACACCCCGGCCGCCATGATCGCGGCCAGCACCAG
>NZ_BADI01000933.1:0-3914 GCF_000333555.1 Herbaspirillum sp. B65
GGAAGGGATCGGAGTGTTCCAGCACCCACTGGTTGGTACTCATGATATGGGCGTGACCGCTGACTTCGGTATTGAGTGCATCCTGGTCGTTGAAGGTCAACTTCTCTGGATTGGACACCAGTGCCCGGATGGCCGCCTCGCTGATCTTGTTCTTCTCCCAGACAGGGATGTTGATGTAGAGCATCCCGGCATTGAAGTAGCGCGGATGCTTCAGACCCAGCACCGAATAGCGTCCATCGTGTCCGTTGGGCGTCTCCCAGCCCACGTCATCGACCACCAGCGCCGTCGTGCCCTCCAGATCCATGGCCATCAGTTCTTCCAGGTCGCCCACGCACAGCATGTCGGCGTCCAGGTAAAGCACGCGGTCGGTCTGCTCCTTGAGCGTGGCGGGCACGATCAGGCGGGTAAAGGTGGACAGCGAATAGTAGGACTTGGCAATCATCTCGGCGAACTCCGCAAAGGTCTCCGGGGCCACCAGATGCGGCACCACCTTGATGTTGGGGGTGGCTTCGATGCTGCGCATCCGGCGCGCATTGTCTGCCGAGATGGCAAAGGCGAAGACGTGGAACACGAAGCGGCGCGACGGGTTGTTGGCCACCAGCGAGGCCAGCATGGCCCCCATCGCGCGGAAGTAATGATTGTCGACGCAAAAGGCGATGTGCCAGGCCTCATCATTGGCGGAGGCGGCACGATGCGCTTGATTCTGGGGCATGGGTTCGGAAGAGTTCATGGTTTGTCGGAGTGCTTCACAAGCCTGCGTCTTACTTCGCAGCGCGCTTGCGCAGGTAGCGCAGATACCACTTCAGGCTTTCCAGTGGCCGCCCCTGGCGGTACAGGAAGCGCGAATGCATCCGCAGTTCCTTGGTATTGCGCGGCTCCTGGTCCAGCGCCATGTCGGCCCAGGGCGAGATATCCAGGTAGCGCCGGAACAGCGTGCAGGCCTCGTGCCGGCTCCACGCCGCCCACGGTTTCACGGCGCCGGCGAAGTGCACGAAGATGGCCTTGCCCACCGGCTTGAGCGCGAACTTGTTCACGTTCAGGTCGTGGATCAGGTCATACAGGTAGTTCCACTTCGGCGACAAGTAGCGTGCGCGGCCGTTGAGTACAATGTTGAGCGCATCCTGGTCAGGGAAGCGCATGTCGGTCTTGCTGTTGAGCAGGGCATCCAGGCTCTTGAGCGTAATATGCTCCGCCAGCCAGTTGGCAATATTGATGAAGATCACGCCGCCGTTGAAATACTCGTTGTGTGCCAGGCCCAGCGCGGCTACCCGGCGCTGCAGCGTGACCGGTGCATCCGGCACCACCACGGCGATTTCCTGTGAGATGTCCATGTCTACCAGCTCATCGAGGCGGTTGAAGCACAGGATGTCGGCATCCAGATAAAGCACCCGGTCGGTCACGTGGGCCAGCACCGTGGGGATGACCAGGCGCGTGAAGATCGACAGCGAATAGTGGGAATGGCCGAGGAAATGCGAGAACTGGGAGAAGTCTTCCAACTTTAATTGATGCAGCTCGGTCTTGACCCGATACATCGATTCCAATTGTTTCAGGCGTCGCTGGTGGTCCTCGGACACCTCGAAGGCCAGCACGTGGACGGTGAAATGCTGGCCTGGATTATTGGCCACGATGGAGGCGATGGTGCCGCCCATGGCGCGGAAATAATGGTTATCGACGCAGAAGGCGATATGGAAGGAAGGCTTGCCGTTGCCGGGCTGCGCCTGGATCTCTGCTTGGCTGGGGAGGTTCATCAGATGGCCTTCATGACTTGTTCGACGCTGACCGCCTTGACCCAGTCGCGGCGACCGGGCGCGGTAATGACGGTGCTGTGGGCGCGATCGACCGGCACCCACTCCGGGTTCTTCTGGCGCATGAGCGCAATGACCGGCACCTGTACCGCATTGGCCAGGTGCATCACCGCGGTTTCCACCGAGATGATCAGGTCGCAGCAGGCCAGCATGGCCGGCAATTGGAAGAAGTTTTCCTCGGCGCTGAACAGTTGCGTGCGCTGCAGCCCATAGCGGCCGATCACTGCGCGTGCGTTGGCCAGTTCCTGCGGTACGGCATTGACGATGAAGCAGGCATCCTGCCAGCCGTCACGCGCCTGCATGGCCGCAATCAGCGCAGCCACGTGTTCCAGCGGCCAGCAGCGTTTCTTGGTCTTGGCATAGGGATTGATGAAGACCAGCTTGCCCGCGCGCGGTGCGAACTGCCAGGCGGCCAGTTGATCCTGCGCATAATGCTGCCACTGCGCTGGAATATCGACGAACGGAAAGCGCGCCTGGCCGGTCACTTCCAGGCCGCTCAATTGCCGGAACCAGTGGGCATAGACATCGCTGATGTGGTGCTCGGGCGTGGCGCTGTGATAGGGCGGCATGGCCGCATCGAGCTTGCGGTAGGCCAGCAGGTGATGCGGCTGGAACAGCTTGACCGATTCTTCATGCCCACCACCCAGCCCTCGGGGCTGATCTCGCGCGCCAAGCCGGCGTACAGATGCGGGCGCAGGGTGGCCAGCGAGACCACGATGGGATAGTGCTCGCGGCGCGCCTCGGCGATCGAGGCGCGGTACAGCTCGGGGCTGTAGGTCTGGGTATAGACCTTGGCGAAGAAGGGGCAGGCTGCGGTCCAGTCGTACAAGGAATATTTCTTCAGATGGGGCCATTGGCTGGCATCGGCGGTGCGCCGTACTTCGTCGACCCACAGATGAATCTTCATATGCGGGTGTTGCGCGGCAAAGCCACGGAAGAAATTCTGCAGATAGGTGAAATCACCCAGCGCCAAGTGCGCGATGAAGAGGATCTTGTCCGATTTCTGCAGCAGTTCGGCGGGGATCAGGGTGCTCAGGGTGTTCTGGGTAGTCTGGGTAGTCTGGGTGCTCATGCTCAGAGGGAGGCTTCTTTTTGCTGGGAGAACTGCAGGCGGTACAGGTTGGCGTACACGCCTTCCTTTTGCAGCAGCTCCTGATGGGTGCCGATCTCGGCGATCTGGCCATGCGCCAGTACCACGATGCGGTCGGCGCGTTCGATGGTGGACAGGCGGTGGGCGATGACGAAGGTGGTGCGGCCTTGCATCAACCGCTCCAGCGCGGCCTGTACGGCGCGTTCGGATTCGGTATCCAGCGCCGAGGTGGCTTCGTCCAGGATCAGGATGGGTGCGTCCTTGTAGATGGCGCGGGCAATGGCCACGCGCTGGCGCTGGCCGCCCGACAGGCGCGAGCCATTGTCGCCCAAGCGGGTCTGCAAGCCCTCGGCCAGACCGGCCACCACGTCGCCCAGGTGCGCGGCTTCCACGGCTGCCTCGATGCGCGCCGCATCCGGCTTGGCGTCACCGTAGGCGATGTTGGCCGCCAGGGTATCGTCGAAGAGCACGGTGTTCTGGTTGACCATGGCGATCTGGCGCCGCAGGCTCTCCAGCGAGATGGTCTCGATGTCGCGGCCATCGAGCCGGATCTCGCCGGCCGTGCAGGAGTAGAAGCCGGGGATCAGGCTCACCAGGGTGGACTTGCCGCCACCGGACATGCCCACGAAGGCGATGGTCTCGCCGGCCTCGACGTGCAGGTTGATGTTCTTGAGCGCCAGTTGTTCGTGACCGGGATAGGTAAAGCCGACCTCGACGAAATCCAGCCGGCCGGTAGCACGCCCGCTCAAGGCTTGGCCGGTGGTGCGTTCGGTGGTCTTGTCGATGAGCTTGTAGACTTCTTCGGCCGCGGCCATGCCGCGTTGCAGAGGGCCGTTGATTTCGGCCAGTTGCTTCAATGGCGTGAGCAGCATCAGCATGGCCGTGATGAAGGACACGAAGCCGCCCACGGTGATCTGGCCATTGCCCGACTGGATCAGGGCCATGACGATCACCACGGCCACGGCGGTGGCGGTCATGAGCTGGGTGATGGGCACCGGGAAGAAAAGGCGGCCGTCTGC
>NZ_BADI01000932.1:0-1500 GCF_000333555.1 Herbaspirillum sp. B65
AATCGACGCTGGTGGCGTCTTTCGGGAAGGAGGCAGTGGTGGTCGAGTATTGAAGATTTGTACCGGAGGAAGTCAATGAATAAGAAGCCGGGTGAGGGGCCTGACTTCCCCGATCGCACGTTATCAAAACAATGGGGGGCTCTGGCCTTCGTCAATTCAAACTATAAACAGGATTCACTTAGATGGGCAGCTTTACTTCATTTGCAGTCTTTCTCTTTTCTGCCATTTCACTGATCATCCCCAGCGGCTTTTCGGTGGGGGCCATCCTGCTGACCCTGGGTAGCATTACCTTGGTCAACAAAAGCATCCGTTCTACCTTAAGTCGGGAAGATCGTCTGCTGATCGCGGTACTGGTGATCTACTTCCTGGTCACCGTGACCATGCACCTGTACCACCACGAAAGCCTCAAGGAATATGACCTGCCGCTGCGCTTCCTGCTGGCGGCCATGGCGCTGCTGACCTTGCGCGCTTATCCGCCGTCGCCGGCGGGTTTCTGGTCTGGTCTGATCCTGGGGGGTGTCGGCTCCTGTCTGTTTGCCGGCTGGCAGTACTTTGCGCATGGCGTGCGCGCCAACGGGTATACCAATGCGATCCAGTATGGCGACATCAGCTTCATCATCGGCATCCTCTGCCTGACCGGTTTCACCTGGGCGCTGCAGCAGCGCTCGGCGCGGACCTGGGTGATCCTGCTGATCGTGGGCGGCATCACGGGCCTGCTGGGTTCCTTGTTTACCGGCAGTCGCGGCAGCTGGGTGGGCTTGCCGGTGTGTCTGCTCATTCTGTGCGTCTACTACAGCCGCTCGATCCAGCCGCGTTATGTCTGGGGTGGTCTGGCCGCGTTGATCGCGGCCATCGTGGTGGTCTTCGCAGTACTGCCGAGCACGGATTACCGGGCGCGGGTGACGCTGGCCTTCTCCGAGGCCTCGACCTACATGCACAAGAAAGATGCCGACAGCTCCATTGGTACGCGCATGGAAATGTGGCGTACCGGTGCCATGGCCGCAGCCGAGTCGCCCCTGTTAGGCATAGGCAAGGCCGGTTTCGTGGCATGGGAAAGTAAGCAGATCGAAGCGGGCAAGGTCAACCCGCTGATGTCCGGCAACAACCACGTCTACAACGAATGGCTTGATGCCATGGTCAAGCGTGGTATCCCCGGTCTGTTGGTACTGCTGGCGCTGTATTTCATTCCGCTGCGCCTGTTCATTGCCCACCTGAAGTCGGCCCCTGCCCACGCCAAGCCCTATGCGTTGGGCGGCATCCTGCTCATCGTCAACTTCATCGGTTTCGGTTTTTCCCAGGTGTTCATGGCGCACAACTCAGGGGTGATGACCCTGGGCTTCACCATGGTCATTCTGTGGGGGCTGCTGCGTGGCCAGGAAGAAAGTCACTGATGCGTAACTGATCAGCGCCCCAGCTTCCTGCGCACAGCCGCGAGCAGGAAGCGGGCGTTCCAGTACAGGCCGCAGGCGTAGTGGCCGCGCTTGATCAGGAAGCGCGCAT
>NZ_BADI01000931.1:0-1965 GCF_000333555.1 Herbaspirillum sp. B65
ACGACCAGCACGACGGTAATCACGTGGCCGAGCTGCACACCGCCCTGGCCGATGCCGATGCCTATACCGTGCGCTCGCGTGCCGAGCAATTGCTGCTGGGGCTGGGGTTTTCGCTAGAACAGATGGAACGGCCGGTGGCCAGCTTCTCCGGTGGCTGGCGCATGCGCCTGAACCTGGCGCAGGCGCTGATGTGTCCGTCCGACCTGCTGCTGCTGGACGAACCGACCAACCACCTGGACCTGGATGCCATCATCTGGCTGGAAGACTGGTTGAAGCGCTATGAGGGCACGCTGCTCATCATTTCACACGACCGCGATTTCCTGGATGGCGTGGTGAACGTGATCGTTCATATCGATGATCGCAAACTGAAGCGTTATTCCGGCAACTACAGCGCCTTCGAGCGCCAGCGCTCGGCCCAGTTGGAACTGATGGCAGGGATGATCGAGAAGCAGCAGCGCCAGCGCGCGCACCTGCAATCCTTCATCGACCGCTTCAAGGCCAAGGCGACCAAGGCGCGCCAGGCACAGAGCCGTATGAAGGCTTTGTCCAAGATGGAAGAGCTGGCACCGCTGCGGGCGGCAGCCGAGTTCTCGTTTGAATTCCGCGAGCCCTTGTCGGCGCCCAATCCGCTCCTGGTGATGGAAAAGGTCAACGCCGGCTATCACATCGAGGGCAAGAACGGCGCGCCCGACGAAGACAAGATCATCGTGCACGGCATCGATTTCTCGCTGCAGAGTGGCCAGCGCATTGGCCTGTTGGGCGTCAACGGCGCCGGTAAATCGACGCTCATCAAGACGGTGGCGGGCGAGATCGATCCGCTTTCCGGCACGGCCCGCCTGGGCAAGGGTCTGGTGATCGGTTACTTCGCCCAGCATCAGGTGGAGATGCTGCGCCATGACGAATCGCCGCTTTGGCACTTGACCCGGCTGGCGCCCGATGTGCGCGAACAGGAGTTGCGCAACTTCCTGGGCAGTTTCAATTTCAACGGCACCATGGCCACCTCCTCCATCGCCCCCTTCTCCGGCGGCGAAAAGGCACGCCTGGCGCTGGCCCTGATCGTCTGGCAGCGCCCCAACCTGTTGCTGCTGGACGAACCGACCAACCACCTCGACCTGGAAACCCGCGAAGCCTTGACCATGGCGCTGGCGCAGTTCGAGGGTACCCTCGTGCTGGTATCCCACGATCGCCACCTGCTGCGCGCCACGACCGACCAGTTCCTGATCGTGGCCGAAGGCAAGCTGCAACCCTTCGACGGCGACCTGGACGACTACAAGGATTGGCTCTTCAAGACCAAGCTGGCCGCCCGCAATGATGCCGCAGCCGCTGCGCCGCTGCCGACCTCCAGCCAGCCGGTGGAAGCCGCTCCGGCTTCGCTGGTGGACCGCAAGGAACAGAAGCGCCTGGAGGCCGAGCAGCGCCAGAAGATGTCGGCCCTGAAAAAGCCGATCGAGGCACGCATCAAGCGGCTCGATGAGCAGATCGCCAAGCTCAACGCCCGCAAGGCGGAGATCGATGCGCGCCTGGCCAGCCCCGACATCTACGATGCCGCCAACAAGGATGAGCTCAAGACGCTCATCACCGACCAGGCCTATTGCGGCAAGGAGCTGGAACAGCTGGAAAACGAATGGCTGGAACAGCAGGAAGCACTGGAGCAATTGCAGGCCTGAAGTCCGAAGGAACCGAGGCTGGCATAAGCTTTCTACATGAATGTCTTAAGCCAGCCCTTGCAGTTGGGCAAAACGAAGGCATCATTGCGCCCTGGCCGCACTTTTTGTGGCGAAAGTTTTTATAAGGACATCGATATATGAACAAGAACATCAAGCAATGGCTGCTGGCCGGTGTGGGCGCGGCACTGCTGGCTTCCTCCCTGAGCGTCTCGGCAGCGGATCTGCTGCAATCGGTCAAGAGCAGCGGCACCTTGAAGGTGGCATTGGAAGGCAACTATCCCCCGTTCAACTTCAAGGA
>NZ_BADI01000930.1:0-1191 GCF_000333555.1 Herbaspirillum sp. B65
GGGTGAGTCGTGATCGACTTCACTTCCGATTCTCCACCGCCAGCACCGTGGAAGGTTTGCAGCAGCGCGTACACGCCATCCTCGACAAGCATGGCCTGGAATACGACCTGAAGTGGACCGTCGGCGGCCTGCCCTTCCTGACCCCGCGCGGCGACCTCTCGGATGCGCTGTCCAGGGCGATCAAGGACGAGACCGGGCTGGACACCGAGCTGTCGACCACCGGCGGCACCTCCGATGGACGCTTCATCGCCCAGATCTGCCCGCAGGTGATCGAGTTCGGCCCGCCCAATGACAGCATCCACAAGATCGATGAGCACATCGAAGTGCGCTACATCGATCCCCTCAAGAACATCTACCGCAAGACGCTGGAAAACCTGCTGGCCTGAACGCCGCCGCATTGAAGAGAAGCTCATGACCCCCAACAATTTCTCCACCGTGCGCGACCTGCTGCGCTACGCCGTGACCCGCTTCAACACCGAACAACTGTTCTTCGGCCACGGCAGCAGCAATGCGCTCGATGAAGCGGCCTACCTGATCCTGCATACGCTCAAACTGCCGCTGGACCAGCTCGATCCCTTCCTCGATGCGCGCCTCTTGCCCGAAGAAATCGCCTCGCTCATGCGCGTGATCGAACGCCGCAGCAAGGACCGCGTGCCGGCCGCCTACATCACCAATGAAGCCTGGCTGGGCGCTTACCGCTTCTACGTCGATGAGCGCGTGATCGTGCCGCGTTCCTTCATCGCCGAACTGATTCCGCAGCATTTCTCGCCCTGGATCCAGGACCCGGAAGCCATCGAAAACGCGCTGGACCTGTGCACCGGTTCCGGCTGCCTGCCTGTTCTCCTGGCCGATGCCTTCCCGAATGCGCAGATCGATGCCGTGGACATCTCCGCCGATGCGCTGGCCGTGGCGCGCAAGAACGTGGATGACTACCAGCTGCAAGACCGCATCAAGCTGGTCGAATCCGACCTGTACACGCAACTGCCGCTGCGCAAGTACGATCTGATCATCAGCAATCCGCCCTATGTGAATTCCGGTTCCATGGCCAAGCTGCCCCAGGAATACCTGCGCGAGCCGCAACTGGCGCTGGCCGGGGGGCGAGATGGCATGGACCTGGTGCGCAAGATCGTCGCCGGTGCCGCCGAGCGCCTCACGCCCGAGGGCGTACTGGTGGTCGAGATCGGCAACGAG
>NZ_BADI01000929.1:0-1920 GCF_000333555.1 Herbaspirillum sp. B65
ATGTTCAAACTTCGCCCTGGATGGCGGCTTGCAGGCGCTGTGCTTTCACCTGTTCGCGCCGCATGGGGAGAATTCTTTCAATAACTGACCGCATTCTTCGGCCATTACGCCGCCCAGCAACACGGTATGGTGGTTCAGCTTTTCCTGTTCGAACAGGTTCACCACCGAGCCGCAGGCCCCGGTCTTGGGGTCGGCCGCGCCATAGACCACCCGCGCCAGGCGCGCGTGCATCATGGCGCCGGAACACATGACGCAGGGTTCCAGCGTCACATACAGTTCGCAACCGGGCAGCCGATAATTGCCCAGCTTTTCGGCGGCACGGCGCAGCGCCATGATCTCGGCATGGGCGGTGGGATCATGCTTGCCGATGGGCTGGTTGAAGCCACTGGCGATGACCACGCCATCCTTGACCACCACCGCCCCCACCGGTACCTCGCCCAGCGCCCAGGCGTTATTGGCCTGGTCGAGCGCGGCCCGCATGTGGCGCAGGTCGGCCTCGGTGATGGCTTGCGGGAGCACAGCGCCGTCCATCAATCCGCCGTGATCTCGGCCCAGCAATTGGGCGTTTCGTGCAGCACCAGCTTTTGCAGGTGCAGGCCGGTACCGTAGCGGTCCTTGTAGGCCGCCTTGAGGATGGCGAAGGCTTCACGGGCCAGGTTTTCCACGGTCGGGATGCTGCCGATGATGACCGTCTTGTGGCCCGGCAGGCTGGCCAGGAAGTCGCGCACCGGCGTGTCCTTTTCGTAGACCAGGAAAGCATGGTCCCAGACATCGACCAGATGCTCCTTGGCCAGGGCCTTGATGTCGGAAAAGTCCATGATCATGCCGTTGTCGGAATTGCCCTCAATGTCGATGACCGCGCCGGTCAGGGTGATTTCCAGCGTATAACGGTGGCCGTGCAGGTTGCGGCACTGGCTCTTGTGGTCGGGGATGCGGTGGCCGGCATCGAATTCGAGTTTGCGGGTAATGGTGAGCATGAATGTTTCTTCTTAGAGGCCCGCCGCGACAGGCGTGCGGCGGGCTTGGCGTATGTCATTGTAATCATGCGGCAAGCAGCCACATGAAGAATAATTCAAGGAATATTGAGCAGCTTGTGGCTCTGGATGCTCAGTTTCCACTTGGGATTGTGCTTGACCATCTCGATGGCCAAGCGCGTGTTGGCAGCGGCCTGCGGGCCATCCATCGGTTGCAGCAGGAAGTGCTGGAAATCCAGCGTTTCATAGTGCGCCAAAGGCTGGCCGGCTTGCGGCACCACCACTTTCAGTTCGCTGCCGCGCGTGACCTTGAGCTCCGCCCCCATCTTGGGGCTCACGCAGATCCAGTCCACGCCCTCCGGCACGGCAATGGTGCCATTGGTTTCGATGGCGATCTCGAAGCCAATCGCGTGCATGGCCGCAATCAGGGCCGCATCCAGTTGCAGCAATGGCTCGCCGCCGGTGAAGACCACGTATTTGCTGGGCGCATAGGTGGCCGGCCAGAGGCTGTCGATCTTGGCCGCCAGTGCCTCAGCGGACTTGAACTTGCCGCCGTTCTCGCCATCGGTGCCGACGAAGTCGGTATCACAGAACTGGCAGATGGCGCGGGCGCGGTCTTCTTCGCGGCCGGTCCACAGGTTGCAGCCGGAAAAACGGCAGAACACCGCCGGGCGACCGGCGTGCGTGCCCTCGCCCTGCAAGGTATAGAAGATTTCTTTGATGCTGTAAGTCACGATAAGGGATAGCCGGCCGGGCAGCCGCAAACAGAAAGGGTCGGACGACGCCAGCACCGGCGTAAGACTAAGTCACTGATATTGCAGCCGATTTTGCTGGCGTCCAGGGGCAGTATTATAGCCGGTCGGCGCCTTCATTGGAACTCATGAACGCTCATTGATCCTCGTCCAGCATCAGGCCCCGGCGCCGGCAGGTCCAGCTTCAGCCCCAG
>NZ_BADI01000928.1:0-2486 GCF_000333555.1 Herbaspirillum sp. B65
TGATCTTGTCGATCTGCTTGGCGCGCGAGGTGGCTGGCGGGCCTTTGACTTTGTTGGCCGAGAAGCGACGCACGAAGTCTGCAGTTCGGCCACCTTTTCCTTGGCCTTGGCGTTGGCGGCCAGTTGCTGGGCGCGCGCCTGCGAGGAAGCCAGCATGTAGTCGTCGTAGTTACCCGGATAGATCTTCAGGGTGCCATAGTCCATGTCGGCCATGTGGGTGCAGACCTGGTTCAGGAAGTGGCGATCGTGGGAAATGATGATCATGGTGGAATTGCGCTCGTTGAGCACCTCTTCCAGCCAGCGGATGGTGTTGATGTCCAGGTTGTTGGTCGGTTCGTCCAGCAGCAGGATGTCCGGGTTGGAGAACAGGGCCTGCGCCAGCAGCACGCGCAGCTTCCAGCCGGGCGCCACATTGCTCATCGGACCATTGTGCTGCTCGATGGGCACGCCCACGCCCAGCAGCAGCTCGCCGGCACGTGCTTCGGCGGTGTAGCCATCGTATTCGGCGAACTTGGCTTCCAGGTCGGCAGCCTTCATGTAGTCGTCGTCGGTGGCATCCGGGTTGGCGTAGATCGCATCACGCTCGGACATGGCGGCCCACATCTCGACGTGGCCCATCATGACCACATCCAGCACGCGCATTTCTTCATAGGCGAACTGGTCCTGGCGCAACTTGCCCAGACGCTCGTTGACGTCCAGGCTGACGTTGCCGGCCGACGGTTCCAGGTCGCCACCCAGGATCTTCATGAAGGTGGACTTGCCGCAGCCATTGGCGCCGATCAGGCCATAGCGATTGCCATCGCCGAACTTGACGGAAATGTTCTCGAACAACGGCTTGGCGCCGAACTGCATGGTGATGTTTGCGGTGGATAGCACTGCGAAAACCTTTTCAAAAATGTAACTTGCGTGCGCAAACCGAGGCCGATGCCGTGGCACGCGAAACGGCGGATTTTACCACTGCACGCCCGCTACGGCTTGCCTTGCCGCCGTGGCGGGCGGGTAAAAATTGTCAACAACCAATCTTTGCGACTCCCGGAGAGCACATGGAGACTTACAATTGCCCGGGATTTTTAGCCCAACGATGGGGCTCTCACCTACTTTGTTCACTTTGGAAACCGCAAGCATGAAGCGAGTCATCACCTCCGCCGCGGCCGTCCTGGCCTTCTCCACCCTGGCGCTGGGCACTACGAGCGCGGCCGAGACCGGCTACAACGTCTGGACCAATGAATACACCGTGTCCAAAGCACAACTGCAAAGCGCCCTGGCGCCGCAATTCCCGCGCAAGCTGCGCTACATGGACATCTTCGATGTCACCTTCAGCAATCCGCGCCTGGGCATGTTGCCGGCCGACAACCGCATGAATACGGTGGTCGATGCCCAGATCGCCAATCCCTTGCTGTTGCAGCGTCCGGTCAATGCCGTGCTGACCTTGAGCAGCGGCTTCAAGTACGACCCGGCCACGCGCTCGCTGCGACTGGACGCGCCCAAGGTGGACAAGGTCGACAGCAGCGACCTGCCACCGCAGTATGCCCAGCAGTTGACCGCCCTGGGCAATGCGGCAGCCGACCAGTTCCTGCGCGACTATGCGCTCTATACCTTCAAACCCGAACAATTGCAGCTGAATGGCAAAAGCTTCGAGCCGGGCAAGATCACCGTGGAGCAGGACGCGGTAAAGGTCGAAATCAAGGAAAAGTGAAGCTTAATCCAAACCACCCCGCCCGGCCGCCTGCACACTCATGTGCGGGATAGGGTCGGATAATCCGATAAGGTCAATGTGAAGCCTTCTGCGCCCTGGGCGTCGAGCACCGCGTGGGCGCCCAGCGGCAGCGTGACCAGGTCGCGCACGTGGCCGAACGGCAGGCCGGTGACAATGGGCGTAGCGATGCGCCGGCGCAGGTAGGCCAGCATTTCGGTGAAGTCATAGCCATTGTCGATCTCCGCCAGGCGATAGGCCGAGAAATCGCCGAGCAGGATCGCCTTCTGCCGCGCCAGCACGCCGGCCTGCTCCAGTTGCAGGATCATGCGTTCGACCCGGAACGGGTGTTCGTTCACATCTTCCAGATACAGGATGCCACCATCGATGGGCGGGAACTGCGGATGACCGACCATGTGCGCCATCATCGCCAGGTTGCCGCCCCACAGCTTGCCGGCGCAATGCACCACCGGGCTCAAGGGATCGGTACGGCGATCACCATTGGGGGCGCGGTCGGCGCCGGCTTGGCCCTGGTAATTGCGCACCACCACCTGCGGCGAAGTCAGCGTGCGCCACAGGGTCGCCAGGGCCTGCCAGTCGGGGTTCTCGGCACCGAAGTCGCCACTGAGCATCGGCCCCTGGAAACCGGCATATCCCGTTTGCGCCAACATGCAGCATTGCAGCGCCGTGAAGTCGCTATAACCGACCAGCAGCTTGCCGCTGCGCGCCAAGGCCGGGATATCCAATGCCGGCAGGATGCGGCTCATGCCATAGGAGCCGCGCAGGCCCAGGA
>NZ_BADI01000927.1:0-5979 GCF_000333555.1 Herbaspirillum sp. B65
CAACAGGGGCGGGCTCGGTGACGAAGGGCGCGCGCCAGCGCCACGCGCTGCTGCTGGCCCCCGGAGAGGTATTTGGGGTAATGCTTCAGGCGACTGCCCAGGCCCACCCGTCCCAACATCTGTTCGGCCTTGGTGCGGGCCTGGCTGTCGCCGCGCAACTCCAGCGGCAGCATCACGTTTTCCAGCGCATTGAGGTGGCCCAGCAACTGGAAGGACTGGAACACGAAGCCCAGCTTGCGCTTCCTTAACAGCGCCCGGCCATCTTCGTCGAGGGCGTAGATGTCTTCCCCATCCAGGCGCACGGAACCTTCGCTGGGGGTATCCAGTCCAGCCAAGAGGCCCAGCAAGGTCGATTTACCGGAACCGGAGGCGCCGACGATGGCCACCGTGGTACCGGCAGCCACGGTAAAATCGATGCCGCTCAAGATGGTCAGCCGTCCAGAAGGCGCGGCGACGTCGGCAACGTGTTTGGACAACTGAAGGACTTCAATGGCGGCAATGATGGCGGGACTGGCGGTAGCGGAAGCAGGCATTCAAGGCAATCGGGCAAGGTGGTCCGGGATCGGGTCGGCGCGCACGGCGCTAGGCAACGGGCTGTTGCGCCTGCTGCTGGGCCTGGCCCTGGTGCTGGCGGCAACGAGCGCCTATTCTGCCCCAAAAAACCTGCTTGTGCTCGGCGACAGCCTCTCGGCCGAATACGGCCTGCAGCGCGGCAGCGGCTGGACCACCCTGTTGCAGCAACGGCTGCAGCAGGACAAGTCCGGCTTCCAGGTGGTCAATGCCAGCATCAGCGGCGACACCACCATCGGCGGACGCAACCGCCTGCCGGCGCTGATGACGCAGCACAAGCCGGCCGTGCTGGTGATCGAACTGGGCGCCAACGACGCCCTGCGCGGCCTGCCACTGAAAACCAGCCAGGACAACCTGCAAGCCATGATTGATCTGGCGCGCGAGCAGAAGGCCAAGGTACTGCTGGTGGGGATGCAGATTCCGCCCAACTACGGTCCCGACTACACGCGACGCTTTGCCGCCATGTACCAGGAACTGGCCAAGGCCAACAAGCTGGCCTTGGTGCCATTCTTCTTCGAGGGCATTGCCGCCGATCTGTCGCAGTTCCAGGCCGATCGCATCCATCCCAATGAACAGGCGCAACCACGGTTGCTGGATAATGTCTGGCCGTATCTGAAGCCCTTGCTGGGACTGAAGTAAGCGCCCTGCCCCTAAAAAACATCAAGCCCCTGCCACCATACCGGTGACAGGGGCTTGCGTCATCTGCGGCCGGCAAAGGCCAACTGATCAACAGCGCTTCAATGCCGCGCGTACAACTCCAGGAACCGGCGCAACAAGCCCGTGGACTGCGGCGTCTCGCGCACCTTGTCGCACAGCGCCTGGGCATCGATGCCGCAGCCGCGATAGATATCAGCGTAGTAATGCAGGTGGGCGCGCACGAATTCGGGCGAGAACTCGGGGTGGAACTGGGTCGAATAGACGTTGTGCTTGTGCTTGATGACGTGGTGCGGGTCCAGCGGGGAGCGGGCCATGACGATGGCGTCCTTGGGCGGGCGCAGCACCGACTGCATGTGCAGCATGTGGGCCGGGAATTCGGACGGCAGCGCGCCCAGCAATTCATCCTGGCGGCAGCATTCCAGCGTCTTCACGTGCATGGTGCCGGCGGCGCGGCCGGCCGGGTTGTAGCCGACTTCACCGCCGAAGGCGTGGGTCAGCAACTGGTGACCGTAGCAGATGCCGAACATGGGCGTGTCCAGCTCGGCGGCGTCGCGGATCCACTCGGCGGTGCGCTCGCTCCAGTCTTCCTTGTCGGTCACCATGGCCGGAGAACCGGTGATGAAGACCGCGCGATAGCTGCGTGGGCAGGCCGGGCGCTGGCCTTCATATACGGTCACCACTTCGATTTCACTCTGGCATAGGCCGGCAGCGCAGCCGATCTGGTCGGCATAACCACCGTAGTTAGTCTTGAGGGCAGGATTGGCGTCGCCGGTTTGAATGATCAGGACTGGGGCAGGCATAAAAACGTGGTCGGTATTCAGGGCAAAACTGGCAGCGGAGGCTTTTCTCGTGAAAATGCTTCCTGCATTGTTTTCGAATGTCGACTGGAGAAAGCGACAACATGTACGGCAGCCGTTTACGTTACTTCCGAAACGACGCTACATGACATGCGGATGACAGGAATTTCATCTGTGCAGCATAAAACCTGTGTATTCCCACGAGATTTCCCACCAAGTGGAAAACGGACGAAACGCCAACGCTAGTTGGAAACAATGAAGTGGATTCCCCCAGTGCCGGCTCCCTCGTGCATCCGCTCGAATGCAGCGCCCGGTGTCCATGATGAAACAAAAAAGGCCGCTGGAAAAGCGGCCTGTATAAATTTTTTAGTCAATTGTGGCAGTCATGCCGACAACTCCCTGCCCTGGGGCATGGCCACGCGCCGATTCACGATCCCGGTGCGCGTCCTGCCCCATCCAGGGTCACTTGGCGGCGTCGTCTGCGCTGACGGCGATGGCGCCCTTCAAGAGCTTGGTCTTGGCCTTTTCACGCAGGTAGTCCAGGTAACCCAGGGCTTCTTGTTGCGACAAGGCGGCGGTGATCTGCTCCTGTTCGGCCTTGCGGCGCGCGGTATCAACCGTCTTGGGCTGTTCCACCTTGGTGATGCGGTAGATCTGGTAACCCAGGCCGGTGGTCTCGGCGCCGGCATACGCAGGCAGCTTGGCAGTATCGGCCTTCATGACGGCATTGAAGGCTTCCTGGGTCCAGCCCTCGGACTTCACGCGCGACACCACCTTGGGGTCGCTAAAGCCCGTGGCATCATCCTTGGCCTGCAACTGCGCCAGGCGTTCCTGACCAGCCTTGACGGCCAGTGCCTGTTCTTCGGCGGCCAGCACATCCTTCTGCACCTCGGCCTTGACTTCGTCGAAGGGGCGCTTGGTGACCGGCTTGTAGCTGGTCATGCGACCGGCCACCAGGGTGTTGGGCGCAGTCTGCACGGCTTCGGAGTTGTGCTTGCCCTTGATGACGTCGTCGGTAAAGAGCGCCGTCAGGAACTTGGCGTTGTTGTAAGGTGCAGCACCAGCGGCCGGATTGGGCGTACGGGTCACGCCGGAAGCGGTCTGGATCTTCAGCTTGAGCTTGTCGGAGACGGCCTTGAGGCTGTCACCGTTTTCATAGACCAGGTTGTTGAACTGGTCGGCCATCTCGGAATACTTCTTGGCGGCGATCTGCTTCTTGATCTCGGCACCGATCTCGGCCTTGACCGCGTCCAGCGGCTTGACCGCGGCCGGCTTGATGCCGGTCACTTCGATGATGTGGTAGCCGAAGTCGGATTCCACCGGATCGCTGATCTGGCCTTGCTTGAGGCTGAAAGCGGCATCTTCGAAGGGCTTGACCATGGCGCCCTTGCCAAAGTAACCCAGGTCGCCGCCGTTTTCGGCCGAGCCGGGGTCTTGCGAATCGGCCTTGGCCAACTTGGCGAAGTCACCCGGATTCTTGCGCAGTTGCGCCACCAGGGCTTCGGCCTTGCTCTTGGCAGCAGCCTTGTCGGCAGCCGAGGCATCCTTCTTGACGGCGATCAGGATGTGGCTGGCACGACGCTGTTCTTCGGTGCTGTACTGCTTCTGGTTCTGCTCGTAGTAGGACTTGATGTCGTCATCGGTCACGCTGGCCTGGGCAGCCACGGCGGCTGCGTCCAGCACCACGTATTCGATGTCGGCCTGTTCCGGGGTTTCGAAGCGGGCGCCATTCTTGTCGTAGTAGGCCTTCAACATGTCGTCGGTGATCTTGACCTGGGCGGCATAGCTCTCCGGCTTGAAGTTGAGCATCTGCACCGTGCGCTCCTGATCATTCAGGTTGGACAGGTTCTCGGCCACGGTCTTGGGAGCGAAAGCGGTGCTCTGGATGGCGGCATTCAACTGTTGCACCGCCATCTCGCGACGCAGGCTGGCTTCATAGGACTTGGGAGTCAAGCCCTGGGCGGCCAGCAGCACGCGGTACTGTTCATTGTCGAAGCTGCCGTCCGGCTTGGTCAGGCCGGGGATCTGCAGGATGCTCTGCTGCAGCACCTGGTCCGGCACCACCAGCTTGTTGGCCACCACTTCGGCGCCCAGGGCGCGCTGGGCGATCAGGTTGTCCAGGATGGCGCGGCGCGCCTGGGGGCTATCGAAGATCTTGGCGTCGAACTGGTTGCCATAGACCTGGCGCATACGTTCCAGTTGCTGGCGGTGCGCCGCGTCCCATTCTTCCTTGGTGATGGTCTGGCCGGCCACCTTGGCCACGCCGCTATCGTCGGTCAGGCGGCTGTAGCCTTCCAGGCCGAAGAAGGCGAACGACGGAAAGATGAACAGCAGCAGCAGGAACTGCATCAGGCGCTGGTGAGTACGAATGAAATCAAACATGTATAGCCAATCAATAAACGATCTGGTCAATGAAGGTCAGCGAAGACTGCCGCTGGCGCCCGCGGATAAGAAAAAAGGCGAACTCGCGTTCGCCCTGATCCGGCGCAGGCCCATGAGACCTGGGACGCACAACGCACACCGTCGTGCTCGCGCGACATTATACACACGCCAATGCCCACCGGCATCTTCGGCGGACTAGCCCGGCGCGATGTGCCCCCCTTATTGATCCATCTGCGCCAGCGCCACGCTGCGTAGCTGGAAACGGCCATCGTTATTGAAAAGCCAACTTTCAGATAACTCGATGCGACCCTGTTTCAACAAGGCCGGGGGCGGCTTGGGAAAAGGCGCGGCCGATTTCAGGCTGCTCAAGGCGCTGGCTTCGGCGTGCTTGTCGCGGTTGCTGCGCAGGATCTCACTCTTGACCAGGTTGCCGTCGCCATCGACCACGTATTTGATGACGATCACCGAACGCAGCAGGGCCTGGGGCCGCTCCACGTAGACACTGGTGAAATTGACCTGGGAGATGCGCCGGGCCAGGTCCACCTTGTAGCCATCCGGGGTGGTGGCAGTGGAGGTGGCGTCCTCGGTGGTCTTTTTCTGTTCGATCAGACTACGGGCCAGGGCATCGCGCTCCTGCTGGGTGCTCTCCGGTGCCGAGCAGGCAGCCAGCATGGCTGCCACGCCCACCCCGGAGATGGCCAGGCGCATCCCGGGTCGGCGGGCAGGTTTGGCATTTTTCTTCATTCTGGTCTCCCATCAAGCTGACTGATCTTGCTTCACTCAAAAGACTACGTCAATGAAGCTTTGGACCAGGTTTACTGGTCGGGATTCCCTGGCAGCGGGAGCCGGACCGGCGATCCATAACTTCAATCTATAGCAAGGATTCCACCCCGCTATCACAGCAGGGGGCGTCATCCAGCAGTCATATNTGCGCCGTACCATCCGCTTGCCTTCAAACCCGGGCCTGCCCTGTCACTGCGCAATGCCGCATGGGCACTGCCTTTGGGCAACACTGCGACTTAAGCGAGAACACTTCCACGATGATGCCCACACCCTCTGCCGCCGCGCTTGCGATGCCGTCCTGCCCGCCCGAGGAGAGCGAGGTCGATCAGCGTTTCCTGTCGGTGCGCGCCATCGAAAAACGCTTCGGCGCTTTCACCGCGCTGGATCGGGTGTCGCTGGAAGTACGCCAGGGTGAGATGGTCTGCCTGCTGGGTCCGTCCGGCTGCGGCAAGACCACCCTGCTGCGCACCATCGCCGGGCTGGAGCGCCAGGACGCCGGGCAGATCGTGGCCGCTGGCCGCGACATCTCGCAGTTGCCGCCGCAGTCGCGCGACTACGGCATCCTGTTCCAGTCCTATGCGCTGTTCCCCAATCTGAGCGTGGCCGACAACGTCGCCTATGGCTTGACCGGCATGAAGCGCCAAGCGCGCCAGGAACGGGTGGCCGCCATGCTGGATATGGTGGGCCTGGCCGGCAGCCAGGCCAAGTATCCCGGCCAGTTGTCCGGTGGCCAGCAGCAGCGCGTGGCACTGGCGCGGGCGCTGGCACCCTCGCCTTCGCTGCTGTGCTG
>NZ_BADI01000926.1:0-1081 GCF_000333555.1 Herbaspirillum sp. B65
GATGGTGTCCACGCCCGGGAACTTGACGAACGGGAACACGGCTTCCTTGACGCTGTAGTAAGGCGGCACCACTTCGTTCTTAATGCCCTGGCTCTCCAGCGACTGGCCGACCATGCAGCGCGCGGCGATCTTGGCCAGTTGCAGGCCGGTGGCCTTGGAGACGAAGGGCACGGTACGCGAGGCACGCGGGTTCACTTCCAGCACGAAGACGGTATCGACGGTCTTGCCATCGACTTCACTTTGCTGGATGGCGAACTGCACATTCATCAGGCCGACCACGTTCAGGCCCTTGGCCATCAGCGCGGTCTGGCGCTTCAGTTCTTCGATAGTGTCCTTGGACAGCGAATACGGCGGCAGCGAGCAAGCCGAGTCGCCCGAGTGCACGCCGGCTTGTTCGATGTGTTCCATCACGCCGCCGATGAAGGTACGTTCACCGTCGGACAGGCAATCGACGTCCACTTCGATGGCGTCGTTCAGGAAGCGGTCCAGCAGCACCGGCGAATCATGCGAAACCTTGACGGCTTCGCGCATGTAGCGCTCCAGGTCACGCTGCTCGTGGACGATTTCCATGGCGCGGCCACCCAGCACGTAGGACGGGCGCACCACCAGCGGATAACCGATTTCCTGCGCCAGTTGCAGCGCGTCGGCTTCGGTACGGGCGGTACGGTTGGGCGGCTGGCGCAGGCCCAGGTCCTGCAGCAGCTTCTGGAAACGCTCGCGGTCTTCGGCGGCGTCGATCATGTCGGGCGAGGTGCCGACGATGGGCACGCCATTGGCTTCCAGGTCCAGCGCCAGCTTCAGCGGGGTCTGGCCACCGTACTGGACGATCACGCCGACCGGCTTTTCCTTGTCGACGATTTCCAGCACGTCTTCCAGCGTCACCGGCTCGAAGTACAGGCGGTCGGAAGTGTCATAGTCGGTCGAGACGGTTTCCGGGTTGCAGTTGACCATGATGGTTTCGTAACCGTCATCACGCATCGCCAGTGCCGCGTGCACGCAGCAGTAGTCGAACTCGATGCCCTGGCCGATACGGTTCGGAACACCGCCAAGCACCATGATCTTCTTCTTGTCGGGTCGGGTT
>NZ_BADI01000925.1:0-1766 GCF_000333555.1 Herbaspirillum sp. B65
TGCAGCACGCTCAGACCTTTTCGATGTCGGGCTGCCCAACAGGGCCCGTGGGACGGAACAGCAGGATCAGCACCAGCAGGCCGAAGGACACCACGTCCTTGTACTCGGAGGGCAGTAANCCGGAAGCAAAGGTCTCGGCCAGGCCCAGCAGCACGCCGCCCAGCATGGCGCCGGGAATGCTGCCGATGCCGCCCAGCACCGCCGCCGTGAAGGCCTTGATGCCGGCGATGAAACCGATATAGGGATTGAGCTTGCCGATGGTCAGCGCAATCAACACGCCGCCCACTGCCGCCAGCATCGCACCCAAGACGAAGGTGAAGGAAATCACCTTGTTGGTATCGATGCCCAGGAGGTTGGCCATGCCCATGTCCTCGGCGCAGGCGCGGCAGGCGCGGCCCATGCGCGAGCGCGCGATGAACAGGGTCAAGGCCACCATCAGCGCCAGCGTCACGCCCACGATGACCATGCGCGAATACGGCACGGTGACGGTGAAGTCGCTCCCCATCTGGAATTCCAGCGCACCCGAGATCAGCACCGGCACCGACATGTCGCGTGCGCCCTGACCGATCTGGACATAGTTCTGCAGGAAGATGGACATGCCGATGGCCGAGATCAGCGGCACCAGGCGCGGCCCGCCGCGCAAGGGACGATAGGCCACGCGCTCGACGGTCCAGCCATACAGGCCCGTGACCAGTACCGAGACGATCAGCGCACCGCCCAGGAGCAACGGCAAGGGATAGCCGGATTGCACGCCGATGGCGGTCAAGGTCACCAGGCCCACGTAGGAGGCGATCATGTAGATCTCGCCGTGGGCGAAGTTGATCATGCCGATGATGCCGTAGACCATGGTGTAGCCGATGGCGATCAAGGCATAGATCGCGCCCAGCGAGAGCCCGTTGACGAGCTGCTGGGTCAGTTGAGGGAGCAATTCATTCATGAGGGAACCCATAAAGTGGAAATGCCCCATTCCGACTGCAATGGGGCATTTCGCGGTTTGACGTCAGCTCAGACAGTCACGCCAGCGATTCGGGGCGAATCACTTGGCTTCGGTCTTGGTGGCATCCTTGTGCCAGGTGAAGACCACGAACTTGAAGGCCTTCAGGTCGCCCTTCTTGTCGTATTCGACGTTGCCGATCGGGGTCTTGAAGCTGTTGGCGTGGATGTAGGCGGCGACCTTGTCCGGGTCGGTGGACTTGGCACCGGTGATGGCATCGGCAAGGATCTTCACCGCCGAGTAGGCCGGCATCTGGAACGGACCATTGGCGTCGCGCTTGGCGGCGGCAAAGGCCTTCACCAGAGCAGCGTTGGCAGGATCGGCGGCGAAGTCGGCCGGCAGGGTCACCAACATGCCTTCGGAAGCCGGACCGGCGATGGCGGTGATGTCCTTGTTGCCCACGCCTTCAGGGCCCATGAAGACGGCCTTGACGCCCTGCTCACGCGCCTGGCGCATGATCAGGCCCATTTCCGGGTGGTAGCCGCCGAAGTAGACGAAGTCCACGCCCTGCGACTTCAGCTTGGTGACGATGGCCGAGTAATCGCTGTCACCGGCATTGATGCCTTCGAACAGCACCACCGGCACCTTGGCCGCTTCCAGTGCGCTCTTGACCGATGCGGCCACACCCTGGCCGTAGGACTGCTTGTCGTGCAGCACGGCGACCTTCTTGGGCTTGATCTTCTCGATCACGTAACGGGCAGCGGCCGGACCTTGCTGGTCATCGCGACCGATGGTGCGGAAGATGAACTTGTGCGGCTGGTTCGTCAGTGCG